>JAYTVX010000127.1:0-3808 GCA_043743775.1 Bacteroidales bacterium
AATGATATATTCTATTAACTACCTCGCAGCAGAGCTGTCGAGGTAATGTCTGAAAATAATTACCAATCGCAGAAAAAATGCGGGAGATATTGCCCCAGAGATCCCGAGCGTAGCCGAGGGATCAGTTCGACTAAATAATTTTGTTTCATAAAATTAAAGTCTCACTGATTTAAATGGAAGAATTGTTAAATCAACCCGATAACAAATTATAATATTTAAAACATTATTGTATTTTTGTATCTGATCAAAGCGAATAATTGAAAAACATAACCTCTATGAAACAGTTAATCCCCATATTTATTGTTGCTATCCTTCTACTTGCCATTTCATGTACACAAAATGGTGCAAAATATCCAAAGACCAAAAAGGTAGATGTAGTAGATAATTACTTTGGAGTTAAAGTTCACGATCCTTATCGTTGGCTCGAAGCGGACACTACAGCAGAAGTTGCTGAATGGATTAAAGAGGAAAATAGTGTTACCAATGAGTATTTAAGCAAAATAGCCTTTAGAGGAAGTGTAAAGGAAAGACTCACCGAACTTTGGAATTACGCTACTATATCAACTCCTTTTAAAGAAGGCGGAAAATATTTCTTCTACAAAAAAGATCCTAGCCAAAACCAGAGCGTTCTATTTGTTCAAGAAACTTTAGAATCTGAACCTCGAGCAATTCTTGATCCTAATAAGATGAGTACCGATGGAACAATTGCTGTTTCGGATGTTAGCGTTTCAAGAGATGGGAAGTATTTAGCCTATGCCATTGCCGACGGAGGTTCTGATTGGAGAAAGATTAAAGTAATGGACCTTACAACAGGGATTGATCTTCCCGATGAGCTTAGCTGGGTCAAATTTTCAGAGATGTCCTGGTATAAGGATGGTTTCTTTTATAGCCGTTTTGATGCACCTAAAAGTGGTGCCGGGTTAACCGGAATTAATCAATATCAAAAAATTTATTACCACAAATTGAGCGATCCACAAGCTAAGGACGAAATAGTTCTTGGGAATAGTACTACCCCCGGATTAACGTTTACGTCCCAGGTAACAACGAACGAAAAGTACCTAATCATCTATGAAGCAGAATCAACCTTTGGAAATTCTCTTTATATTAAAAACCTAACCCGCAATGATGGTATAGTAAAGCTTACCACCGGGTACGAATTTGAATATCAGGTGTTAGACGATATCAACGATAATATTATTGTTCGCACAAACTATAAGGCTCCAAAGTACAAGCTCATTAAGATAAATGTTAATACGCTTGATGTTGGAAATTGGCGCGATATTTTATCCGAAAAAAAGGAGGTGCTTGAGAGTTGTTATCTTATAGGTGGTAAAATTGTAGCAAATTATATCGAGGATGTAAAAAGCAAGGTTGAAGTTTACAACCTTGAAGGCGAAAAAATCAATCAAATTGATTTTCCTGTCCCAGGTAAGTTTAACCGTATTAATGGAAATTTGAATGACTCATTAGCTTTCTATTCATTTTCATCCTTCACCGTACCAACAGTCGTTTATAAGTATAACGTTAATACCAATAAATCATCGGAGTACTTTAAGCCTGCCATCAACTTTAATTTCGACGATTACGAGACCAAACAGGTTTTCTATACAAGCAAGGATGAAACTAAAGTCCCGATGTATATTGTTTGCAAAAAAGGAACGGTTCTTAATGGTAAAAATCCAACTCTTCTTTACGGGTATGGAGGTTTCAATATCAGTTTATTACCTAGCTTTAGCGTTGATCGATTGCTCTGGCTAGAGAGTGGTGGAATTTATGCGCAGGCCAATATTCGTGGCGGTGGAGAGTATGGTGAAAATTGGTACAAGTCAGGAACTAAGCTCAATAAGCAGAATGTGTTTGACGATTTTATTGCAGCAGCAGAATATTTAATTAAAGAAAGATATACTTCTCCCCGAAAACTAGCTATTGAGGGTGCCTCAAATGGTGGACTGCTGATTGGTGCTGTTGTAAATCAACGCCCTGAGCTCTTCAAAGTGGCATTACCCGAGGTAGGTGTAATGGATATGTTACGGTTCGATAAGTTTACGATTGGAGGCGGATGGGTGAACGATTTTGGATCAAGTTCAGATTCTGTAGAATTTGTTAACCTATATAAGTACTCTCCTTTGCATAATGTTCGCTCGGGGGTTCGTTACCCCGCAATTATGATTACAACTGCCGATAGGGACGATAGGGTTGTACCTGCTCACTCATTTAAATACATTGCAACGGTTCAGGATAAGCAACGTCATAGTCGGAATCCTTCTTTAATAAGAATTCAAACCAGAGCTGGTCATGGTGCTGGAACTCCAACATCAATTTTAATTGAGGAAGCAACCGATATTTACTCCTTTACATTCTATAATTTGGGAGTAGAGTATAAAAAGTAAAATATTATCAATTGATATACTTAGGAGTTGGGGCTACCAACTCCTTTTTTATTCGCTTTTTAAGGTTATTTATGCAATATTTAGTAATAGAGGGTAATATTGGTGCTGGAAAAACAACACTTTCCACGATGCTTGCTCAGGAATCTAACGCTAAGCTGGTCCTTGAGCGATTTGCCGATAATCCATTTCTTCCTAAATTTTATAGCAATCCTGAGCAATTTGGATTCCCCCTTGAACTCTCGTTTCTGGCTGATAGGTATAAGCAGCTAAACGATGAGCTTAGATCTGTCACCCTTTTTCAGCCGCTAATTATTGCCGATTACTTTTTTATGAAATCGTTGATTTTTGCTAAAAACACCTTGAGTGGCGATGAGTATAATCTTTACAGGCAGATATTTGAGATAATCTATAATTCGATACCAAAACCCGATCTATACGTATTCCTTCATCTTCCAACCCAAAAGTTACTGGAGAATATTCATAAACGTGGCAGAGACTATGAGCAAACAATAACAGCTCAGTACTTAGAGGAGATCCAACAAGGGTACTTCGATTTTTTCAAGCAACATCCCGAATATACCTTTCTGGTAATAGATACAAGCAACCTCGATTTTGTTTCAAATCGTGGTGATTATCTTAAACTTAGAGGTGTAATATTTGACCAAAAGTATACAAAAGGTATCCATAGGGTTACTTTTTAGTGATGATCCCAATATTTTGAACATATCCTTTCTTTTTTTGCGAAAAGAGTATTATGTTTGTAAGTCAGTATATTTTAGGATAAAAACCCAAACAAAAAATACGTAGATTATGAAAAGAATCAGGTTTCAACATCTAGCATTCATCGCTGTAGCTTCACTTATTTTAAGTGGCTGCGGTGGAGTTGAAAAGATGAAACAACTTCCAGTAGGTGTAAGTTTTAAAGTTACCCCAAACCCACTCGAAGTTCATGGAAATAAAGTTAAAGCTACAATTGAAGGAACAATTCCTGCCAAGTATTTCAACAAGAAAGCAATTGTTGATGTAACTCCAGTTTTGGTTTACCAAGGTGGAGAACTTGCCCTAACTGTAAAAACTTTACAAGGACAAGATGTTCAAGCTAACAACCAAGTTATCAGTTATGATGCTGGTGGAAGCTTTAAACAAGACATCGAATTTGATTATAAAGACGAAATGTTCAAATCAGATCTTGAACTTCGCTTTGTAATTACCTATAAGGATAAGAAGATTCCTTTCGATGCCCCTGTAAAAATTGGCGTTGGTGTATTAGCTACCTATAAACTAGTTGATATTGATCCAAAACCGACTATGATGAAAGGCAATAACTTTGTTAGAGTTGTTCCCGATAAAAAAGATAGTCAAATTAAATTCGTTATCTCAAAGTCAGATGTTCGTAAATCTGAATTAACTAAGGATGA
>JAYTVX010000128.1:0-5021 GCA_043743775.1 Bacteroidales bacterium
TGAATTTACTTTTCCTGCGCTTAAAGAAATTTATTTTGAAATTGATCGTTTAAGAAACGAACCTGTTAGTGAAGGGGAACTCGATTTAGTTAGAAATTACCTTCTGGGTGAGTTGCTTCGATCCTTTGATGGCGCTTTTGCGATTGCCGATAGTGTCACAAGCTTATTTGAATACAACGACCTCGATTACGGTTTTTTTGACAGAACCATTGAAACGATAAAAACAATTACCCCTGAAGAGATAATGAATCTTGCAAATAGCTATCTTCGCGATAAGGATCTCGTAGAATGTATTGCAGGTCCAGTAAGTAATCTTAATTAGGTCAAAATGAATAGGATTAGCTGGTTGATACTTTTCTTGCTGCTATGCTTTGGCATTATTACTAAAGCACAAAAGCCGCAGCGACCAACATTAGACTATATTACCATTGACTTAACAACCGGACATCCAACTATTTACTGGACTCCGCCCCCTCTTGGTATTCCTCTTTTCCCCGATCCTACTGGATATATAATCTACAAAAGAATTGTAGATGCACTTTCGCCACTTGGAAGAAATGAACCAATCGACACCGTTCTCCCCGGAGTGACCTCTTATACCGATTTGAATTCTGACGGGAATACTGAGAGATTAACTTACTTGATAGCATCTAATGGCCCTACAGAACCTAGTCAACTAACAAGTTTACATTCCAATATTTTTATCACGCCTTCTTATGATACATGCAACCACCGTATTAAATTAGATTGGCTATTATACCAAGGGTGGAATAATGAAACTATTTCCCCCTACTACTATCTATATGATTGGACATCGTCTACCCTAATAGATTCCATAAATAAATTCGCTGGCAATTACAGCGTGAATGTAGTGGAGAACCAGAATTACTATTTTTACCTAAAAGCAAAGAGAAACGACAAACCTTTTACCACATTCTCAAACCTTGCTCACCTCGAAACTAAGATGCCAAAACACCCAGCAAGTATGTATATCGACTCAATTCTTGCTGAGGATAAAAAAATAAATATCTATTTTCGAATTGATCCAACTACCGAACTAACTGATTTCAGAGTTGTCCGATGGGAAAACTCCGATTCTATCAAGAGTATATTCAGCAAAAAAGAGCTTTTCAGATTCAGCGAACCTACCAAAACCTATTTTGCCGATGAGGCGGATAGTTGGGCTGCACGTACTCGTCCATTCTATTACAAGGTAGATGCATTAAACATCTGCCCGAAAATTGTAAAAGTCACCAATCATTCTAACTCTATCACGCCTAAAGTTCAATCAAAGGGGATGGTAAATAGCATTCAATGGGATCAGCTATTCATCGATAGTTCTAAGGTAAACAAAGGTAACTACGCCCTATACCGTGTAATCCGATATGCTTACAAAGCAACACCTATGCCACCCGTTAACCTCCCCTTAACAGATCAACTTGAGATTACGGATGATCTTCACGGTCCTGAATTTGAAGGCCAAGGTTATTTAATTAAATTCTGCTACCAGATAACAGGTTATGAAATTAATACATCTAATGATACGGTTATGCTTAGCCGTTCAAGGATTCAATGCACCGAAATTGTCCCAGGTGTAACTATGCCTGATGCGATTATACCAACGGATAATAACCATCCTAATGGCATCACTGGGAGTTCTCGCAACATTCTTGCTCCAATTATTACTTTCGTTGCAAATTATACTTTAAGCGTTTATAATCGTTGGGGAAATTTAATTTTCAACGGGGAGAATGAAGGATGGAATGGTCAACTTTCTAACGGTCAACTTGCAAAAGAAGGCGCTTACGTCTACCGACTTGTAGTTCATACTTCAGGAAATAGCGATGTTGTTAAAACCGGTAGCGTTACGGTTATTTACAAATAACCCCCTTGTTTTTAAAATTCTACAAAAAAGTTAACTGCTCGACCTCTTCAACACCTAGTTTTTTAGCTACTTTTACATCATAGACCGAATTCACATTCGGTAATATTTTAACAAAATAAAACCTGAACTTATTGGTATTAAAGTCAAGTTCAAATAACATCATTGTGATCTTGCATTATATTTTAATTAAGTCATCAAGAATAGCTGATCGATAATTATATGAACCGTCAAACCGAAGAAGAAGAAAAAAAATTAATTCAAGATCACTTCGAGGATTTATTAGGGAGTTGTACCCGCTGTGATTCCGACGAGGATAAAGCTCTTATCCATAAAGCTTTCAATCTCGCCAACGAAGCGCATAAGGGAGTACGAAGGAAATCCGGCGAACCATATATTATCCATCCAATAGCCGTTGCAAAAATTGTAACTAGCGAAATTGGGTTAGGGGCAAAATCTATTGCCTGTGCTCTCCTTCATGACGTTGTTGAGGATACCGATTATACTGTAGAAGATATTGAGCGTTTATTTGGTCCAAAAATTGCCTCAATTACTGATGGATTAACCAAGATATCAGGGGTTTTTGATGCTAACTCATCTCTTCAAGCAGAGAACTTTCGTAAAATGCTGCTTACTATTGCCGATGACATCCGAGTAATTCTCATCAAGCTGGCCGATAGGTTGCATAACATGCGAACGTTAGATTCACTGGCACCCAACAAGCAGATGAAGATTGCCGGAGAAACAATATACCTTTATGCTCCCCTTGCCCATCGGCTTGGCCTTTATGCAATCAAATCAGAACTTGAAGATTTAAGCTTAAAGTATCGATTTCCACAAGTTTTCGATGAGATTAAAACCAGTATTGCCGATAGCGAGAAAAAAAGGATACAGCTAATTAACCACTTCTCTCTTCCTATTATCAAAAAACTTGAAGAGAATAGTATTGATTTTGAAATTACTGGTAGGCCAAAATCAATATACTCCGTTTGGAAAAAGATTCAATCCAAGAACGTTACCTTCGAGGATATCTATGATCTTCTGGCGATTCGAATCATCTTTAAACCATACCCTCACATTCCTGAAAAAACCCAGTGCTGGCACATCTATTCGCTTATCACCGATATCTACAAACCTAAACCCGATCGAATTCGCGACTGGGTAAGTACACCAAAAGCGAATGGATATGAAGCATTACACTGTACCGTAATGGGATCAAACGGACAGTGGGTTGAAGTACAGATACGCACCCAAAGAATGGATGATATCGCTGAACGTGGTTTTGCTGCTCACTGGAAATATAAAGGAATCGATTCCACTGCACAGGAGAATGAACTCGACAAATGGATAAAACGTATCCGTGAGGTACTTGAAAACCCTCAAACCGATGCATTAGAGTTCCTCGACGAATTTAAACTTAATCTCTTTTCATCTGAAATTATTGTTTTTACACCCAAAGGAGATACCAGAACACTCCCAAAGGGAGCAACTACGCTTGATTTTGCTTATGAGATTCACTCCGAAATTGGAAACAAGGCAATTGGGGCAAAGGTTAACCATAAATTGGTGTCTCTTAGCAACGAGCTCAATAGCGGTGATCAGGTTGAGGTTATTACAGCTACAACCCAAAAACCTTCGTGGGAATCTTTGAACTACGTTATTACCGCAAAGGCAAAACTTGCAATAACGTCAGCATTAAAAGCTGAAACCAAGAATAGAATTGAAAAAGGGAAGAATCTTGTTGAGAAAAAACTTGCTGAACTTGGTGTAAATCCATCCTCCCGGGTCTTCAAGAAAATCCTTCCTGCATACGAAGTCGTTTCAAAGGATGAACTTTATAGCAAAGTTGGTTCCAATCTAATATCGCTAGACGATTTAAAGAAAATATTAAAGAAGAATACAAAAAGTAAATGGATTAAATACTGGGGATTACAATTCGCAAGTAACTCTTCACGTAAAAAAGCCGTGGAGGAGGATGAGGATCTCGATGAAGAGGACTTTTCACCAACCAGCCACAAAATCGATGTAAAAACACCATATCTACTCCGAGAAACGCAGGACGATGACACCTCTTCCTACATTGTAGCAAAATGTTGCAACCCAATTCCTGGCGACGAGGTTATTGGCTTTATTACACCTGAAGAGAATGTAATAATCCATAAAGCCACTTGCGTTGAAGCCATTCGGTTAATGTCGCAGCATGGCGATAGAATTGTTTCGGCTAAATGGACTACCCACAAGGTTCTTTCTTTCCTTGCCCGTATTGAAGTGAGAGGAATGGATAGAATTGGCATTCTAAGTGAACTCGTCAAGGTTATTTCCGACGAGTTACGGGTGAATATTAGAAAACTGCATATCGACAGCCACGATGGTATTTTCGAAAGCACTATAGACCTTTACGTTCACAATATAAGTGACTTAAATAATTTATCGATGAATGTTATGAAAATTAAAGGGATAGACTCCGTGAAAAGGGTAGAAAAGTTTGATGATTAAACCTTTTATATCAATACTTGTTATTCCATAATCGTTAACATATTGAATTTCATTAATTTTATTGCCCAAACAGTTACATAAATAATAGATGCTATGGTTTGTATCAGCACGAAAGAAACGGTTAAAAAGCTTTTCATAGATTATCTTGAGCGTAAAGGGCATCGAAAAACACCCGAACGCTTCTCGATACTCGAGGAAATATATACCCACGAAGGCCATTTCGATATTGAAACCCTCTACATCTACATGAAGAATAAAAGGTATAGGGTTAGCCGGGCTACACTTTACAATACCATTGAATTGCTTCTTGATTGCAGTTTAGTTGTTAAGCATCAGTTTGGTAAAAATATTGCCCAATTCGAAAAAGCTTACGAGTGTAAACAGCACGATCACCTTATATGTACAAGATGTGGTAAAGTTATTGAGTTCTGCGATCCTCGAATTCAGGAAATAAAGAATACAGCAGGGAAAACAATGAACTTTAAAATCTCCCATCACTCCCTTTATTTTTACGGAACCTGTGTCGATTGCAGTGATGAACTGGAACAAAATAACTAACAAAACAATCATTCAACTTTAATACAAACCGTTGTAAATGCGCAACGGTTTTATTATTAATTACCGACAAGCATTTAGCCATAAT
>JAYTVX010000129.1:0-3315 GCA_043743775.1 Bacteroidales bacterium
TTACCGGTGGTACTGTAAATGTGGCTGCTAGCTCTGGTACTATTACAGTAAATGTTTCTGGCGCTTTTACAATTCGATTTGTACAAGTTAATTCAACAGCAGGGCAAGTTGCTATTGACAATATCGAATGGACCTCGTATACAGCACCTCTTGGGATGCCAAAAGAAATTAATACTAACCCAGCAGAATATAGGCTGTTCCCAAATCCAGCAATTGATGCTATAACAATAACTGTGGCTAATAGCAATGCTAACCAATACACCATAGTTGATCTTTTTGGGAAAACCGTTGAGAGTGGAAATCTTAATAGTGAAGTTCAAATTAATGTTTCTGATTTAATCAAAGGGCTGTACATCGTAAAGGTCAGAGACGATAAAGGGAAAACTCATACTATGAGATTTCTAAAACAGTAGTTTGCTCAAGTCTTAATAAGAAAAGACGGCCAAAAGACCGTCTTTTCTTATTGTGCCAATTGTTAACTTAAAGCCTTTCTAATTTTGGATAGAATGAAAATCGGGGATTTGACTCCGTTGAACTCACTTCGTTTTAGCTGGAGCAGATTTCCATATAAGAAAATTTATAACTACTTTAGTTCTTAGTTAATAGGGGATGAGATTCTCGCGCCTTGATTCCCCTCAATATCTTAAGCGTATGGGCTACTATTAACCCACTGACCAACATGTCAGAAATACTAAAAAACATTACACCATCGGTTGTTGCGGAATCGATTGTGGCCTATGCCCTCGATTTCATATAATTGGAAACTCTGTTTGTCCGGGCTGTGGTGGTTTGAATTTTAGAGCGAAACACCCTTCTTGTGGATTTGTTACCTGCTGTGTGATTAAGAGGGGATTGGAAGTCTGCTCCCAATGCAATGAATATCCATGCAAACGATTTGATTCAGAAAAAGATGGATATGATTCTTTTGCAACTCATAAAAAAATATTCACGAATCTAGACTATATAAAGGCTAACGGGATAGATCCATTTATTGAACAACAGAAAGAACGATTGACCATTTTGAATGAGTTAATAATGAAATTTGACGATGGACGTTCGAAGAACTTCTTTTGTTTATGTTGTGCGCTTTTGCCTTTGGCTAAATTGAAAGAGATGTATAAAAGTACTGATTATAGTAGTTTTCATAAAGAAGCAAAAGAGAGAAACAGAGAAATGAAGGAAGAACTGCAAAAGATAGCAGACAGCATGAATGTAGAGCTAAGGTTAAAAAACAAAAAATAGCGAAACAGCTAAACGAAGTTCGATGAAGCTGAATTTTATCTAGGTAGATGCATTGATAGATAAGTTTTTTGTACTTTAGTTGTGTTTTTATTGAGAGACAGTGTTATTGTTTCGGATATAGATACCTCGACCGCTTGTGGTAATGTACATTAATTCATCTGACAAATTATGAAAGTAAAAATTTACAGTTCCAACTTTGATATCAATAAATATGATACAAAAGAATTTGTAGAACTGATGTGTAAAGGAGAGATTGTTGCTTTTAATGTAATGGCTTCTCAGTTTAGAGCAATTAATTCTGTATTAATGCCTGTTTCAAGTGAATATGAATATGTTCAAGAATTTATAGTGGGCCCTAAAGCTGATAATCTATACTACTATCGACCAAATGATAGCGATAGAAATAAAGTAAAATCCTTTTTAATTAAAGAGTTAAATAAATAAGAGCTGCACTACGTTGCTGATGTATTATACGACGTTGGAAAAAATTTTCCATTGACGATCCGAAAAACCAAAATGAGATTAGACGATTTTGGATATAACGACAAACTTGAAGCATTCAGAATTGAGCAAAGACTAGATAATTCTGAAATAGGAAGAGTTATAGCAGAGCATAAAGAGCGGTACATTGTCAAAACGAATGAAGGCGAATTTGAAGCTGAGATTACAGGTAATATGCGTTTTACTGCTAAAAGCCGTGAGGATTTCCCTGCTGTAGGTGATTGGGTTGTATTGGCTGCATATGATTCAGATTTTGCAATAATTCACAGAATATTTCCCCGAAACTCAATTATTAAACGTCAAGCCGTTGGACAATTTGGAGAAATTCAAATTATTGCAACAAATATCGATTTTGCTTTCTTGGTACAAGCCGTTGACCGGGATTTTAATATCAATAGACTTGAACGATACCTTACCATTTGTAATTCATCTAATGTTAAACCAATAATAATACTCAGTAAAACCGATTTAATAGATGATATTCGGATTAATGAAATCGTTGACAGCGTTAAAGTAAGGGTTAAGAATGTTCCTGTTGTTGCAATCAGTAACGAAACGCAGAATGGATATGATGCAATAAAAGGGTTTATTGAAAAAGGAAAAACTTATTGCATGCTTGGTTCATCGGGTGTTGGAAAATCCACGCTTCTGAATAATCTTTCCGGGAAAACTTTAATGAAAACGGATACAATAAGTCAGAGCACAAGCAAAGGTAAACACGTTACGAGTCATAGGGAGCTAATTATCCTTGAAAACGGGGGAATCCTAATCGACAATCCGGGTATGAGGGAGGTTGGTATTGCAGATTCTGCAAGCGGACTAGAAATTACATTTGATATTATTGTCAGACTTGCTCAAGGTTGTAAATTCAAAGATTGCACTCATACCAATGAGATTGGATGTTCAGTTCTAGAGGCTGTTGAAGCTGGAGAAATAGATAAGACTTCGTACGAAAATTATCTAAAAATGGAGAGAGAAAAAGCATTTTTTGAATCCACAATTACCGAGAAACGAAAGAAAGATAAGGAATTTGGAAAAATGGTTAAGAACTATAAAAAGGATATAAAGAAAAATAAGTGCTAAGCATTACATGTGGATTTAGAAGTTGGGGTTAGTGTTTAAGACTTACCTGGCTGCATTGCATTCACATAGTTTATACTTTTCCCCGCTATAATTTAGCAGTAAAAGTTGGCACTAATTGAGTAATTTCAACATATTGAAACTCCCATGTAGAAATCCTACAATCATTGATGAACAAAACATAGGTGCTCCATTCGTTTCATTAAAGAGTGTTAATGGTAATAATATTAAGAACATATAATCAGCATTCTAAATATTAGGTACGGATGAAACACCCATCTTACATTCTAACACAAAAGGATATGAATTCAGTCAGGATGTTCCACTGTTGTAATTTACAAACCATGCTTTTTGATTTTACATCTTGCAATAAAATTAAAGTTTAACTTAAATATATTCTTGTGAAACAGTTTCTATTAATTGGTATTCTTCTTCTTGCTCAAACCGAATTGATTGGACAGAAGTATTTTCCAATAGATACAATTGGGACTA
>JAYTVX010000130.1:0-2159 GCA_043743775.1 Bacteroidales bacterium
CAGCAGATTCAATGGGAAATGAGCCAAATACTGAACATCGCAAGATCATCCATATCGATATGGATGCTTTTTATGCATCTGTCGAGCAGCGCGATAACCCAATGTACCGTGGTAAGCCTATCGTAGTAGGAGGATCGCCCGAAGGTCGCGGTGTGGTTGCCACAGCAAGTTACGAGGCTCGCAAGTTTGGCATACATTCGGCAATGTCATCAAAAAGGGCGATGCAACTTTGCCCCGAAGTTCTATTCATCAGACCTCGTTTTAATGTTTATAAGGAGGTATCCGCTAAACTACGGGAAATATTTAGTCGCTATACCGATCTGATTGAGCCTCTCTCGTTGGATGAGGCTTACTTGGATGTTACCCACGACAAGCAGAATATCGGTTCGGCCATTGAAATTGCCAAACAAATAAGGCAGACGATTAAGGATGAATTGCACCTGACCGCTTCGGCAGGAGTTTCTGTGAATAAGTTTGTAGCCAAAGTTGCATCTGACCTCCAAAAGCCCGATGGTATTACGTTTATTGGCCCTTCGAAAGTTAGAACTTTTATAGAGAATCTTCCTGTCGAAAAATTTTTCGGTGTTGGTAAGGTAACCGCTGAGAAGATGAAGAATATGAACCTGTTTACCGGTGCAGATTTAAAAAAATTGACGGAGCCGGAGATGGTAAAACGTTTTGGAAAGGTCGGTCGATTTTACTATAACATCGTTAGAGGCATAGATGAAAGAGACGTACAGCCGGAGAGGGAAACAAAATCAGTTGGTGCAGAAGATACTTTTCTTTACGATTTATCGGACATTGACGAGTTGAATGCTGAACTAGACAGGATAGCGCTAACAGTTTATAACCGCTTGCAAAAATATAATTTAAAGGGGCGAACTATCACGTTAAAGGTTAAGTACAGCGATTTTAAGCAGATCACTCGAAGTCAGTCATTCCCTTATCCGGTTGCCGAATTAGTTGCAATTCAGGAAACAGCCAAATTGTTGTTAGAATCAGCAGCAAAAGGGAGTAAAAAAATACGATTGCTGGGTATTACCTTGTCAAATTTTGGAGAAAGAACAATTGAAATTAAGAATCAGGATAAAACAAGACAATTAAATCTATTTGATGATTAATTTCTCTAAAAGAACAAACACCATACCCGACAGAATAAAATCAATCCTTAACTTGCATGATATTTAATAATAAGTTTTTATGGAACAACAACGAAAGAACTATCAGGATAAAGCTCACCAAACCCTAGATGATATCTTTAAGGGCATCGAATCGCTTGAGGGAAAATTCCGTAGCGCCAGTAAAGATTTTAGCCAAGGAATGGATAAGAATATTGCCGATATGAAGGTTGAAGGCGCGAAGCTAAAAGGAAAATTTAAGGAGATGTGCGATGCCGATACCAAGGACTCGTGGGAGGAAATCCGAAACGGATTTGAGAAAGCCGCCACATCTTTAAGAGAATCCTTTTCGAAGGCGTGGAAAAATATTCAAGGTAAATAACGAGAAGTCAATTATTTATAGTTTTGGGTTGTTTAAGAGAAATTATTTAGATAATAGTTTTAAAATATATTGCCTATAGAAATATCATTTTGTAACTTTGTAGTGGTATATTGATTACAGTCTATCAAAATATCGACCAGTTATTTATAATTCTGATACTTTAAGTCTAAATACCTACTGCAATGATTACAAATTTAAACGAAATCTATTCGGATAGCGCTAAAGGGATGAAGCGCTCTGCAATTCGTGAGATTCTAAAACTTACCCAACGACCCGAAATTATTTCATTTGCAGGAGGTTTACCTTCCCCTGAGAGTTTCCCTATTGAGCAACTTAAAGAGATTTCGGTTGAGGTTCTTGAGAACGATGGGGTTAAAGCATTGCAGTATGGAACAACCGAGGGTGATAATCGGTTGAGAGAGATACTCGTTGAGAGATATAAGAAGGAGGGGCTGAACCTTAATTGTAACAATCTTATTATTACAACCTCATCGCAGCAAGGACTTGATTTAATCCCTAAGATATTTATAAATCCTGGCGATAAAGTTATTTGTGGATTGCCCAGCTATCTGGGTGGTATTTCAGCATTTCATACTTATGGCGCAGAGCTAATCGGTATTAAACTGGACGAGAAAGGGATGAACGCCGACCTACTCGAG
>JAYTVX010000131.1:0-4617 GCA_043743775.1 Bacteroidales bacterium
CCAACAGAAATTACCTTATCACCAACGTTTACTCCCTTTATAACCTCAGAAATGCCATTATAGCCACTTCCCAGAGTAATAGATTGCTTGAATGCTGCGTTGTATTTATCCTTTGGACGAATGACATAAACATAGCTACCAGCTTGATCATTTTGAATCACATTCATAGGTAAAAGCATAGCATTATCGGTATGGTAATCGTTAATCTGAATAATAGCAATCATATTCGCCTTTAGGTTGGGTGAGTTGCTATTAATTCTAGTTTCGATTAAGAATGTTCTATTGATAGGGTTAATGTAATTACTAACAAATGAAACCTCGGTTTCAATCTGCTGATTTGCATCGGGGAATAGAACGATTAGCTTATCTCCCTTTTTAACCCTTGAAGAGTATGCCTCTGATACCTCGGCAGTAACTTTTAGGTTTTTAAAAGCAACGACTCTGTATGCAGCTAAACGTGGATCAGGTGAAACAACACCACCAATCTTTACATTACACTCTTCGATAGTACCATCGATAGGTGATTTAATCTTGAATTTTTCAATTTGCTGCTTTAGCGAAGCGATCTGCTGTTCAAGAGATTCCTTGGTAGTTTTTGACTGCAAGTACTGAACCTCGCTACCAATCTTCTGATCCCACAAACGTTTCTGCTTATCGAACATGTCTGAAGCAAACTTATACTGAGTTTCTAAGCTCTCGAGTTGACTTTTGTACTGCTGATCATCAATCTGAGCAAGCACCTGACCTCTAACAACATGCTGACCAACATCAGCATATTTAGCTGAGATAGTTCCTGGGGCTTCAGCAAAAACAGCAGCATTCTGGTCGCCATCCAATTTACCTTGTACTCTGATGTAATGGTCAAAGATGCTGATTTTCACTTCTTGTAAACCAACAAACTTAAATTTATCGGGATTTAAAGTAGCGCTTTTTGCGTTTGGTGTTTCCGCTTCAAGTTTTTTAATTTGCTCGTCAAGAGCTTGACGCTGATCCTTTAATTTGGCTAATTCGTTTTGTTTACCGCTGCACGAAAACAAAATGACAAGTAAAGTGAAGCTGATTATTCTAATATTCATTGCTTTCATATCTTATGTTTTTTCTTTTTTAATTACTAATATTATTATTTCAATCCCTCGTATTTATTCAATATACGATCGAGTTTTGCTTTAGCATTGAGTAATGAAAGAACCGAGTTATAGTAATTTGATTCTGCCGTTAAGTACTGATTCTGGTTCTGGGTTAGCTCAAAGCTCGACGATACCCCTTCACGGTACTTAATTATAGTTTTATCGTACACTCTTTTGCTCAGCTCCATACTCTCCTTATTGGTTGTATAGTTGCTGAAAGATGTTTGGTAATCGCTGTGAGCTTTCTCAAATTCAAGGACTAAACTTTGTCCTACATTCTCCCTGCTCAAACGCGATTTTTCCAAATCAAGTTTTGCTTGACTTACCTGTGATAAACGCTGGCCACTGGTAAATATGGGTAGGCTGAGAGTCGCTCCAAGTATATCTTTCATGGCAAAACTGAATGATGGGGCTTTTGCCTGCTCCTGATGACGATAAAATGCCGAAATCGTTGGTAAGAACTTTGATTGTTGACGTTTTAAGCTGAGCTCCGATAATTTTTCAGAAGTATTCATAATCTGATAATCCACACTATTATCTAGGTTAAAATCCATTGAGGTCATATAGGTCAATTTGTTCTGATCAATAATACCTGATAGGCTATCCTTCAGCTCAACTGCTTGAGCAAAGTCAACTCCAAGCTGTAGTTTAAGCAGTTTCGTTGAAACCTCCTTTTGCGCTTCGAGCGAAGTAATTACGGTTTGGAGGTTTGATCTGTTGATCTTTAGCTGGTCAACATCGGTTTGCTCATTAAAGCCCTGCTCGTTCATCTTGACCATATCATTATATGTTTGGTCAATGGCTTTATAGCTATCCTTTAAAACTTTTAAATTTTCACCAAGTACTAAAACGATGTAATAACTGTTTGCTACCGATTCCTTAGTTTGAATCTCCGTTTTAACAAAACTTTTCTCCGAAATCTCCTTAAAAACTTTTGCTGCTTGCAGACCAACAATATATTCCCCGCTAAAGATCAGCTGGGAAAGAGTAAAATCAAAGGTTGTGTTATTTTTTACTGCGAGCTGTACTGGAGGTGATTGCTTATATGCATCAATTATATCCTGCTGTGTTAGTGGAGTACCAACTGGTAATGCGCTAGGATCAAGATAAGAACCGAAGCTAACCTCGGGGATAACAAAGTTGTGCGTATAGTTCGTTGCAAAATTAAACTGGGGCAAACCGATAGCGGTAGTTTCCCATACCTTCTTCTTTGCAATCTCAATATCGATTTTTGCCGATTGAACTGTGCGGTTATTCTGTAACGCATAACCCTGTGCATCGGCAACTGAGAACTTAAGGGTATCAGTTTTTTCTTGACTAAATCCTAAGTCGACAAATCCAAGAACCACCAGTGTTATTAATCCTTTTCGTATCAAATTCATACTTTAACTATTTATGTTATTTTTTTCTAATTCTTTAACTTTATTTTCTAAAACATTTATTCCCTTTTCGGTTGCAATACCTCTAATGTGGTATGTTAAAAGTTCAACAAATAGTTTAATTGATGTAAATTCTTCTACAGTAAACAGAGCATCCAAATGAATGTTTTCTGATCTTGAAAGATAAAGTTTAGCGATTATCTCCTCGTTCATTTCCTGGCGGTACAAACCTTCATCTTTTCCTTTTTTAAGATTTAGAAGTAAATAGCTATACATTCGTTCCCTTCTAATCTTCACAACATTATGATAGTGAATTGGATAATATTTTTTAAGATCATATTCCGTTGCAGGGTTCTGTTCCTTCATTAGCTTATTCATGAAGATAGAAATCTCAAAAAGTTCTTCTATTGCATTTAACTCGCTTTTGAAACATTTACAAATTTCCTCCTGCCTTATCTCAATCTCAAAATCGATAAACTTTCCTACTAAATAATCCTTATCAGAAACAAACTGGTAAAGAGTTTTCTTGGAAATTCCCAACTCCCTTGCAACATCATCCATGGTTATACTCTTTATACCATACTTATTGTATAGCTCACGGACCTTTGTTAGAATATTTTTTAAATCATCATTCATGCCGCAAAAATAGAATCAATAAACTTAGGAAACAAATTTTATGTAAAATGTTTCCTGAGTTTATTTTAAAGAATGTTAAAATTGAATTTTGGAAATTTTTTGGCCTAATGTCCTGCTAATGTGATGAGAGTTGTTTTCTAGATTGTAGGGTTCAAATTCGTTCACTTTACCCACAAAAAGAAATATAATAATGGTTTTCAATAACTTGTTATCAAGTAACTAGCATCTAAGAAAAGATCAAAACAACTTGCTATATTTGGGATCTATTAAATTGATCATATGAAGATTCTTGGTAATATTATCTGGCTCGTATTCGGTGGTATCTTTATCTTCATCGAATATCTTGTAAGCGGCCTATTACTTTGTATAACAATTATTGGTATACCTTTCGGTTTGCAGGTTTTTAAACTTGCTTTTGTGGCATTATGGCCTTTCGGTAAAAAAATAGAAAATAACCCTACCTCTAATGGTTGTTTAAACACTTTCATGAATATTATTTGGCTTTTAATTGGTGGTATTTGGATCGCTCTAAGCCATGCCGTTATTGGACTATTATTTGCAATCACAATTATTGGGATACCATTCGCAATTCAACATTTTAAGCTTGCAGGTTTAGCATTAACCCCATTTGGTAAAACTGTAGTTTAAATCTATACACGATTATTCCTCGATAATTATATTTTTGTAGTTAGATAAAACTCGATTCCTAAACTAAAATATAACCTATGAAATACCTTTCTTATCTAATAACCATTCCAATTCTGTTCAGCATGATACAGTGCAAGCAGTCAGAAAAAAAAATAGCCAGTTCTCCTATTCGGAAACAAACCATCCATGTAGTTAAACAGCAATTAATCGATAAATACGGCGAAGTGTACTCATTTAGAGCCGATCGTGGAGTTCAGCAGGTAGCCGATCTATGGCGCAAATCGGATGGAACTTTGGGTGAATTCGAGAAGTTCTGCTTAGAAAACTTTGTTGCCAACGATAAAGATCTAGAAATTCTATTCATCAAGCTATCCAATGGGATGGAAGTACTGAATGGTAGTTTTATTAAAATCTCAAAAGATCTTCGAAAATCTGTTGATTTGGATTTAGGCCCTGTTACCCCTATTGATCAAATCTTAGCTGGTTTCAATGCAGGTGCTCATATTAGTGACGATCTTATTGCCAATAAAGTTGCTTTCATTACTGCACTGAATTTTCCTCAGTACTCACTAAAAGAGAAAACTGAATTAAGCGAAAAGTGGACACGTCGCGATTGGGCTAACGCTCGAATGGGTGATGTTTTCACCTCAAGAATTCCTGCCGAGCTGATTCAAGCAAATAGCACAGCCAGCTCCAATGCTGATGGGTACATCAGCGAATACAATATTAATCTTGGCTATTTAGTCAACGATAAGAACGAAAAACTTTTTCCTGAAGATCTATCGCTTATCAGCCATTGGGGAATCCGTGATGAGTTGAAGTCTCAG
>JAYTVX010000132.1:0-7620 GCA_043743775.1 Bacteroidales bacterium
TATTCCATAATGACAAAATAAACATCATCGGAAATGGTGTTGTTATCGATCCAATAATCTTTACAAGCGAGATTGAAGCGTTAACGAAGATGGGAGTTAACCTTGAGAAAACGCTCAAAATATCTAAAAAAGCCCATTTAATCCTCCCCTCCCACCGTGAGCTAGATGCTGCATCAGAAGCATCAAAAGGGAAAGCAAAAATTGGTTCAACGCTGAAAGGAATTGGTCCAACCTATATGGATAAGACCGGACGAAACGGTTTAAGGGTTGGGGATATTATTAGAGCAGATTTTCATAATCGATACAACAATCTTAAGAATAAGCATAAAGACATACTAAAGCAATACAACTACAATAGCAACATCGAACAGCATGAAGATGCTTGGTTTAAAGGCATTGAAGTGATGAAGAGATTTGAGTTGATCGACTCTGAGATTATCATAAACCAATTGCTCGATAGCGGTAAACGCTTTCTTGCTGAGGGTGCTCAGGGATCAATGCTCGATATCGATTTCGGTTCATACCCTTATGTAACCTCATCGAATACCGTTTGCGCAGGTGCTTGCACTGGATTAGGTATTGCGCCATCAAGAATTGGTGAAGTGCTTGGCATTTTTAAAGCATACTGTACAAGGGTTGGCTCAGGACCATTCCCCACTGAGTTGGAGAATCCGATCGGTGAGAAGATGCGGAAAGTAGGTGCTGAGTTTGGTGCTACCACAGGACGTCCACGCAGATGTGGTTGGCTCGATTTAGTAGCTTTAAAGTATGCTATTATGTTGAATGGAGTTACAGCGCTAATAATGACCAAGGCAGATGTTCTTGATGGATTTGACAGCATTTTGATAGCTACTGAATACAAGGTAAATGGCAAAATCACCAACACCATGCCTTTTGAAATCGACGTTCCAATTGAGCCTATATACAAAGCGTTTCCAGGGTGGAAAACCGATATTACTGGACTAAGAAGTGAATCTGAGATACCCGTAAAGATGATGGATTACATTAGATTTATTGAATCCGAAACGGGAGTTCCTATAAAAATTGTTTCAGTTGGGCCCAACAGGGATGCAACGATTATTAGAAAATAAAATTCTTATTTATTTATTTTTTCTAAACAGATAGTAGGAAGTTGATGATGGTGGTTCAATTCTTCATAAGTTATCTTGTTAATTGCTTGAAAATTATTCAACTCCCAAAGTTTAACAGAATAACCATCCTCGTCAACTGATTTATTTACAAAAGGAACATTGGTTGACTTTATTTCAATAATAGTTGTATCGACGCAAGCAATTCTTAAACTAGCATTCTGTATACTAACCCTATAATTCTTAAGAGGAATCCAACTTCTTAGTTCTTCTATACTATGTAATCTCCTTTTATATTCCAATTCAATGGTAAAAGGAATCATTAAATTTGGATCACCTTTTGAAAATTCAAAAACTTTTCCATTATTCATTTTTTCAAAACTATCATAAATCAAATCCTCCCTGGATTTGATCTTCTTTCCGTTAGTATTGTACAACTTGACACTTACATATCGTCCAAATATACTATCATTGACAATCCAAGATAAAACGAGTCGTTCAAAGATATCTTTATCTATAATCGTAATTACAATATCCTCTGCTACATAAATTTTATCACTTTCATATATCTTAATATCCGTTGCATATCTTCGAATAACAGCATCAGAGTTTAACATTAAAGACTTAGTAATGTTTTGTATATCCCATTGGGCGATAGCAACAATCTGAGTCATTAAAAAGAATGGGATAAAAAGAAATCTTATCATAAAACTTTATCAAATGAACTCCCTCGCCACAAGCGATCGAAGTATCTAAATGAAATTTATTTACGTATCGCAGCAAGCGGCGGAAAACCGAGTTTACTAGTTTGGCGAAGCCAATATAACCCTAGAGATCCCTCGACTAAGCTCAGGATCAGTTCGACTAAATAATTTTGTTTCACAAAATTAATGTCTCACTGATTCAAAACACTGCAATTATAGTTAAAAAGAACGCCCTTAGTAAGGGCGTTCTTTCATATATTAAAAAATAGGATCAAACTATTTCACAATGTTAGGCAGTTCTAAACCATACCCTTTTTTCTTGTCTTCGATTTTCAGTAAGAATGCAAAACCAAGAGCAAGAACTCCGAAACCAGTAAAAATCATCATGGGTAGAGTGTAGTTATAGGTATTAACGGTAAGACCATCTCTTACTACTTGTCCAGTGATGCAGTATTTCTCAAGAACCCAACCAATCAAAGCAGGAACACCCATTAAGCCCCAATTCTGAACCCAGAAAATAAGAGCATAAGCAGTACCTAATTGTTTTTCAGGAATAATTTTTGGAACCGAAGGCCACATGGCAGAGGGAACCAATGAAAAACCAACGCCTAGAACAAGTGTTAAAAGTATGGCCATGATCCAATGGTGTAGAAATGGAACAGAGAATAGTGCATGAACAGTAATAATCAACAATGAACCAATAATCATTATGGTTGCACCTTTTCCTTTTCTATCATACAAATTACCGAAGAAAGGAGTTAGTAAAATTGTCCCAAAAGGCAATAAAGAAGGGATAGATCCAGCTAATTCCTCGCTAACGCCAAACTTATTAATCATCAGATCGGTAGCGAATTTCAGGAATGGAAAAACAGCTGAATAGAACAGAACGCATAGAATAGCAATATACCACCATCCTTTATTCGTTACGATTTGGAAAATGTCGGATAATTTAAAAGCCTCTTCATCAATTTCAGCTTGGGTCTTCTGAACTTCAGATGCATCCAACTTTTTATCCATAAACAGATACATAACAAAAGACATAAGTCCTATACAAAGTAGAATTAATGCAAGTAAAATAGGTCTTGAGACATCAACGACTCCAAAGGCTTTAGCAATAGGAACAGCTGTAGCGATTGCAAGACCAGTACCTAAACGTGCAGTAGCCATTTCAAGTCCCATAGCCAAAGCAAGTTCTTTTCCTTTAAACCATTTGTAAATAATCTTTGAAACTGTAATACCGGCTACCTCTACCCCTACTGCGAAAATTGCAAAACCAAGGCCTGCAATATAAACCTGAGCTGGTGCCTCAAAAGATAAGATTTTCCAAGTTACACCATCAAGAGCATGGGTAGATACAGCCCAATACTTTATGGCAGTTCCAACAACCATAACAATAGTTGCCATCATACCAGTAAACCGAACGCCCATTTTATCGAGGATAATACCACCAATAATAAGCATTCCCAGGAATACATTAAACCATCCGTAAGCGCTATTAAAGAATCCGAAGTCCGAGCTACCCCAGCCTAATTTTCCTTCAAGTAGCCCCTTCAAGGGACCCATAACATCGGTTAAGTAGTAACCGCATAGCATAGTAAAAGCGACTACTCCCAGAGCCGTCCACCGAGCTGCAGCAGAATCGCGTAATGATTGTCTAATTTGTTCCATTTTTTATCGATTAGAATGAATTTGTTGTTTTTCAAAGTTGAGATGCAAATAAAAACAAAAAAAGGGATTTTTCCTATGAGGGTTAACCCAACCTCGATATTTTTAACAATAAAAAAAGCAATGGGTATCCATTGCTTATATTTTAATTAACTTTTCTTCTATTTTGAATCAAAAATCCAGAGTTCAGTTTTATTTGCTTCCTCTTTCCCTTCATTTATTTTTCCAATCTCAGTAAAAGCCTTACTGTACGTTTCGTATGCTCCAATCGAAACTAATTTAAAACCGTTGGGCGAATCAATTATTTTTGCATTATTATAGCCCATTTTCTCCACTTCTTGTAGCCAGCTATCGGCATTAGTTGGAACTTTAAAACTTCCAATAACAACATGGAAATGAAATTTAGCCTGCATTTCCTGAATCCTTTGTAAAGAATCCTGAACCGCTTTTTCCTTTGCAGCTATTGCTGCTTGTATTAAATTGATACTATCCTGCTTGTGTTGCCATGCAGCCAATGTATCAACCTTTTTGGATTCTTTCTTAGGGAAGAATTTACATCCGCCAGCAAGTAGCGATAGAAGTAGTATAGGAACAATTATTCTTTTCATAGGTTTAGTATGTTTTAAAGTACCAAATTAGAAAAAAAATGTATATAAAGTCCTATCATTGACCAAAATAATTACTCGCCAAATAAATATTTATTTCAACATGGCAAAGTCTGTTTGTACATCTAATTATTAATCAGCGACTTGAACTATTCGCCAAATGGAGTATGCCTATTAAAATCTGGGCGGTATGAATCAGAACTTTCTATATCCTGAATCCAACCTTTGAATCCTAGGTCCTCTAACCTTTGCACTACTCTTTCGTACTCTTCCCTATTGATCTTACGATTTAAATTTTTATTATTCAAGACCTTTACAGTAGGGTAATACTGCGACATTAAGGAGATATGAAGATACGGGGAAATATTATCGGCAATATATTCTAGAACTCGAATACTATCTTCAGCAGAACCAGGAAGAACAAGATGCCTAACAATAATACCACTTTCAACCAATCCTTCATCATCTAACAGTATAGTCGAACCCTTCTGTCGATACATCTCCTTTAATGCCATAGATGCAATATCAAAGTAGTTTGCTACGCCAGAGTATTTGAGACCAAGATCGTTGCTGAAATACTTGAAATCGGGAAGGTAAACATCAACAACACCCTCTAATTTCATTAGCGTTTCAATGGAGTCATACCCATTTGAATTGTAAACAATGGTCGGTTTGTAACCTTTACTCCAAAGTTTTTCAATTACACTAAGCATATGAGGTACTTGATGCGATGGAGAAACAAACCCGAGCAGGTTTACTCCTACATTAAGTTGTGCTTCTATTTCCTTAACAACATCTTCAACACTCATTCGCCATAAAGAATCAAAACTATTATTCAGGCTTATCTGAAAATTCTGGCAATAGATACATTGAAGATTACAATGAGCAAAAAAAACATTACAAATACCCTTCGTGCCAGAAATCACAGGCTCTTCACCATTATGTAGAAAAATACTAGATACTAAAAGTTGGCCATCGGTTTTACAAAACCCAATCTCATTTAGACCTCTATTAACTCCACATTGATGGGGACAATTATTGCAAACCTCATTCGATTCTAAACTATTCATCCGATTATATTTTCAATACTGCAAATGTATAGTAACTGTTGATTAACGGGATAAATATTGGTTGTTTTATCGGTCTAATTTCTTAGATTTGGATTTTCAGATCAATTTTTACTATAAATCCTTTTTAAAATTTCCACCTTAATACACGTTGAGATATGAAAACCATCATTGATTTGTTTGAGGAAAGTGTTAATAAATTCCCTAACAATCCATACTTATGGGAAAAAGAAACAACTGAATTCAAAGCCTTAACATATAAAGAATCTCGAGAAGAAGTCTATAGGCTCGCAGGTGGCCTTTTAAGCTTAGGCGTAAAGAAAAACGATAAAATTGCTTTACTTTCCGAAGGTAGAAGGCTATGGGTATTAAGCGAACTAGCTATACTCTATACCGGTGCGGTTAATGTTCCACTATCAATAAAACTTGATGGTTCTGATCTACTTTTTCGGTTGGAACATTCCGAAACATCAGTTGTATTCGTCTCAGGTAATCAATCAATAAAAATTGATTCCATTAGAGAAAAGTTACCCTTAGTAAAAAGGATAATTTATCTTGATTCTAGGGATAATTTGATCGAGAATGACCTGTGTATAGGTGATTTATTTAAACTTGGGGATGAATATCTTAAAAACACTATGCACAAACTCGTTGAAGCCTATAAAGCGGTTCAACCCAATGACTATGCAAACATTAGCTATACCTCTGGGACCACTGCAGATCCAAAAGGGATTATTCTCTCACATAGAAACTATACAGCCAATGTTGAGCAGGCACTCACCCTCATGGATATTCCAGAGACATATCGAACCCTAATAATACTTCCACTTGATCATTGTTTTGGTCATGTTGGGGGTATTTACTCCTTCATGGCGATGGGTGCAAGTATTGGAATGGTTCAAGTTGGAAAAACGCCTTTAGATACGCTTAAAAACATCCCGTTAAATATTAAAGAATTAAAGCCTAATCTATTGCTTAGCGTGCCTGCTCTCGCAAAAAATTTCAAAAAAAATATAGAGGCAGGAATTCGATCTAAAGGCTCAATGGCTGAGAAGCTCTTCAATCATGCAATTAACATTTCATATTCTTACAATAAAGATGGATGGAATAGAGGAAAAGGGTTAACAATCCTTTACAAACCACTACTTCTATTGTATGATAGAATACTTTTCAAAAAAATTCGCGAGGGCTTTGGCGGGGAACTCGATTTCTTTATTGGTGGTGGCGCATTACTTGATATTGAATTACAACGATTCTTTTATGCAATTGGCACTCCCATGTTTCAAGGTTACGGTTTATCTGAAGCAACTCCCATTATCAGTTCTAACTCTCTAAAGAAACACAAACTCGGCTCATCAGGTCATTTAGTTAAATATCTGGAATTAAAGATTTGTGATGATAATGGAAATGAACTTCCAATCGGTGAAAAGGGCGAGATTGTTGTAAAAGGTGAAAATGTAATGATTGGTTACTGGAAAAACCCAAAAGCAACTGCTGAAACCATTAAAGATGGATGGCTACATACGGGCGACATGGGCTATACGGATAAGGATGGATTCCTTTACGTTTTGGGACGCTTCAAAAGTCTACTAATCGCAAGTGATGGCGAAAAGTATAGTCCTGAGGGTATTGAAGAATCATTGGTTCAGCACTCTCCTTTTGTAGATCAAGTCATTCTATATAATAATCAGAATCCTTATACTACAGCCTTGCTAGTACCCTCTAAAGAATCTTTAAAGCGAGCATTAAATGAAAAACTGATAAAGCATGATTCCCCTGAAGCCGAGGAGGAAGCCATTAAATTAATTTATAACGAAATTGGTAAATTTAAAGTGGGTGGTGAAATGGGAGATATGTTTCCTGACAGATGGCTTCCATCTACTTTTGCCATTTTGGAGGAAGGATTTTCCGAGCAAAACGGTCTTGTTAATAGCACTATGAAAATTGTTCGAGGAAAGGTAGAAGAAAGGTATATGGATAGAATAAACTACTTATACACAACAGAGGGTAAGAACTTTTTGAATCAGAAAAACCGTGAAACAGTTCGAAATCTGCTGAACAATTGATGATTAAGTACTTGCGGAAAGTAAAACCGTCATATTTAGACGGTTTTTTTTGTTCTTTAAAGTTAAAATTTAGGTAAAATATTAAAACAAAAGAGCCCCTAGCGAAAAACTAGAGGCTCAAATGGGTGGCGACGTCCTACTCTCCCGCTTTCGCAGTACCATCGGCGCTAACGGGCTTAACGTCCCTGTTCGGGATGGGAAGGGGTGGATCCCCGTTGCTATAATCGCCGTATAGATTTCTCTCCGGACCCTCCCGGAGTTGTGTGATCAACTGTGACAACTAAAATAAACTAACGAACTAAAAAAAAGCCCCTAGTATTAACCAGGGGCTCTGATGGGTGGCGACGTCCTACTCTCCCGCTTTCGCAGTACCATCGGCTCTGGCGGGCTTAACGTCCCTGTTCGGGATGGGAAGGGGTGGGTCC
>JAYTVX010000133.1:0-5412 GCA_043743775.1 Bacteroidales bacterium
GCTTAACATCGAGGAAACAGTAGCATCTATCCAACGAACCGTTGAAGAGGTGCAAACTCAGTCAGGAATCATTTTAAGCGATGTATTCGTTGGCATAGCTGGTCAACATATTCGGAGTATCAAGAATCGTGGGTATATCAACCGAGAATCGGTTGAAAACGAAATCACCGCCGAAGATGTTCAAAAGCTGATCACCGATATGTACAAGATTCCCATTGAGGTAGGTGAGGAGATCCTCCACGTTTTACCACAGGATTTTATTGTAGATAACGAACCGGGGGTTCGTCCAGTTGGTATGATGGGACGTAGGCTTGAGGCCAACTTTCACATTGTAATTGGGCAAACCGCATCGGCCAGGAATATCGAGAAATGTGTAAATCGCGTTGGGTTAAAGGTTAATGACCTTATTCTCGAACCCCTTGCATCTGCCGAAGCTGTATTAACCGAGGATGAGAAGGAAGCGGGTGTCGTTCTTGTGGATATCGGAGGTGGAACAACCGATGTTGCTCTATTCTACGATGGCATTGTTCGTCATACCGCTGTTATTCCTTTTGGGGGTAATGTGATTACCAACGACATTAAGGAGGGATGTTCAATCCTTTTCCGCCAAGCGGAATCGCTTAAAGTTCAGTTTGGATCTGCGCTAGGCGATATGGCACCTGAGGATAAGATCGTAACAATACCAGGTATCAGCGGTCGTGATCCGAAGGAGATATCCTTCAAGAGTCTTGCTTATATCATCCAATCGAGGATGGAGGAGATTATCGATGCTGTAAATTACGAGATTGAGAATTCAGGCTATGCCGAGAAGCTAAGTGCAGGTCTTGTGCTTACTGGAGGTGGTGCACTTCTCAGACATCTTTCACAACTCGTTAAATTTAAAACAGGGCTAGATGTTAGAATTGGTTTCCCCAACGAGCATCTAAGCGCCGATAGCAGTGATGATATCAATCAACCCATGTACTCAACAGCAATAGGCTTAATCCTGAAAGGATGGGATCAGACTACGCATATCCAAAGACAGGTGGAGGAGATATCGATAAGGGAGGTTGAAATTACTCCCGAGAAGAAAGAGGAAATTCGAAGCACATTTAAGAAATCGAGCATAATGGATGGGTTTAAAAAGACCCTTGCCAATATGTTCGAGGAAAAAGATATGGAAATGTAATATTAGTTGATATTGTTTAGCTGACAGTTGTTAGTGAGTTTTTCTGTCAACTGTTAACTGTCAACAAACTGAAGTAGTAACTTAAATCTAAATAAAATGGCCGAAGACCTAATTAATTTCGAGCTACCATCAAATCGAGCATCAATAATCAAGGTTATTGGAGTTGGAGGAGGTGGAGGTAATGCAGTAAACCATATGTTTCAGCTGGGGATAAAGGATGTTGATTTTGTGGTGTGCAATACCGATTCTCAGGCACTGGCTAGCAGTCCGGTTGAAATAAAGATTCAGCTTGGCTCATCACTTACCGAGGGGCGTGGAGCAGGTAATAAACCTGAAATTGGAAGGCAAGCAGCCATTGAGAATATTCAGGATGTGATTGATGTTTTAACGGTAAACACCAAAATGGTTTTTATCACTGCTGGAATGGGTGGAGGGACAGGAACTGGAGCAGCACCAATTATCGCAAAGGCTGCAAAGGAACTAGGTATTCTAACCGTTGCAATTGTAACCATTCCTTTTAGGAATGAGGGGAAACGTCGAATTGCTCAGGCTGTAGAAGGGATTGAGGCTATCGAGAAGCATGTCGACTCGCTACTTGTAATCAACAACGAGAAGATTCGCGAAATGTATGGCGATCTCAAAATTTCCGAGGCATTCTCCAAGGCCGATGATGTTTTGGCTATCGCGGCAAAGGGTATTGCCGAGATTATCACCGTTCATGGTTATATCAACGTCGACTTTGCCGATGTTGAAACGGTTATGGTAAATAGCGGTGTAGCCATTATGGGTTCTGCCAGGGCTTCGGGCGATAATCGTGCTATTAAAGCCGTAAAAGCAGCACTTCAGTCACCATTGCTGAATAACAACGATATGTCAGGTGCCCGCAATATTCTTTTGAATGTTACTTCGGGTAAGGATGAGATTACCATGGACGAGATTGGTCAGATTACCGATTATATCCAAGCAGTTGCAGGTGAGGGTGCCGATTTAATCTGGGGTAATGGAAGCGATCCTAGTCTTGGTGATGATCTTAATGTAACCATTATAGCTACTGGTTTCTGTACGAGTAGTATTCCAGAACTTTACATCAGGAATAAGCAGGTTGATGTTGTCATGCTCGATGGTGAACGCTCCGAAAACAGGGTGGTTAAGGAATCGCTATTCGAGGTTAAGGATAGGCCAAATCCATCGAATAAACGCGAAAGGAACACCGAAAAGGATCAACCACAAAGGGTAATTGAATTTGAAGTCTTTGCAGAAGCACCTACGCAGATTATCGAGAAAAGACTTTTTGAAGAAGATGAATTTTTTGTTTCATCGGTTAAGCCTCAGCAGTTGGCTACAAAGGAACCTCAGGCTAAAGTTGGAACAAGACAAAATGCTACGGCATTAACCGTTAAGGCAAACATTGATCAGATGGAGAAGATTCCTGCCTATAAGCGGAAGAATATCAAGATCGATGAGCCTGAGCATTCAAAGGCAAGCAATGTTTCACGCTTCACCCTATCGGAGGAGGAAGGTGATATCTTTTTAAAGAGTGATAACGCGTATTTGCACGATAATGTCGATTAATTCAGTGTTTAGTATTTAGTGTTTAGTTTTTCGAATAACTTTACTATGCTAAACACTATACACCAAACACTAAAAACTTAAATACAATGTCACTAGAAGAAAAAATTAACAACGATATCAAGGCCGCCATGATGGCTAAGGATAAACTCCGCCTTGAAGCTCTAAGGGCCGTAAAGAGTATCATTCTACTGGCTAAAACCGAGAAGGGTCATGCCGAAGTTTTAACCGCTGAAGCTGAAATGAAGATTCTTCAGAAGCAGGTAAAACAGCGCAAGGAATCGGCAGAGATATACCAACAACAAAACCGTCCAGAGCTTGCCGAAAAGGAGCTTGCCGAGGCTGCTGTGATTGAAGCGTATTTGCCCAAAATGATATCCGATGAGGAGCTAACGGCTGAAATAAAAAAGATTATCGAGCAGGTTGGTGCCAAAGCTCCATCAGATATGGGTAAGGTGATGGGTGCTGCAAGCAAAGCATTAGCCGGAAAGGCTGATGGTAAGGCAATTTCTGAAAAGGTAAAATCGTTACTAGCAAGCTAATTCTTTATCTTTTCCCTAACCTTAAAGGGCACATTTGCCTACACTTACTGCAAGTATAGATATCAAAACCACGTTCGGTTTTAATGAACGAGGTTTTACGGCAACGGGCTTGATTCACTGTATTCCCATCCAACGCTTGTGATGGGCAAGAATCTAAACAGATTTTACAATTGGGCGGACAATTCTGTTCATCGGCTAAGGGAGAGGGCTCCAGATTGGCGCTAGATAGCACCGCACTAATGTAAGCCATATTCCCAAAATCCTTATTAATAAGTAGGGTATTGCGACCCAAAAAACCCAGACCTGCTAGGTATCCAGCATGCCTCATGGAGATAATTCCCATTCCATGTGTTCTCTTGGCATCCCAGTATAGGTATGGTGTATCGGTAGGTACAGGAACTGATGCAATGCCATTTTCCTCGAGTTTCCTGCAAAGATTTAAACCAATTCTATCCAATTCAGAGTATGTAAGATAAGCAGCATGGGTATATGGAACAGGACTATTCGCCATGATTGCTTCACTAGGCATCTTTTTCAGGAATACGATTACCGATTTACATTTCTCATAAACGTCAACTGGGTTGAACCCTTTTGGCGAATTAGAGAACCTATCGATAGTTGCAACACCGCAAGCATCGGCTCCAAGCGACTTAACAATCTCTTGAATATCAGTAAGTGAATTCAGCATATCATTAAATTAGATGCCTGAATCTGTAATTTCAATAAACTTATCTGTTCCCTCAATCCTTTCCCACTCTGTTCCTTTTTTTGATTTTAGATAAGGGATTATCGTAGGGTCGTAATTAGCAATATAGTTCACATCGAACATCATGAAGTGATGCTCGTTTTCAACGTATTCATCGGTTTCGGTTCCCGAGTAGAAACGCCATCCGCTATCCTCTTCCTCCTCGGATTTCTCGCGATACATATAACCCACGGGTAATCCATCAATTGTAATTTTATCGGAAGCATAGCAGAAACCGATGGGATGAATCAAACTCTTGATATCCTCGGGTTTTAACTTGTAGTTATTCGCGCTCATTGTATCTTATTTGTATTTGACAAATTTAAACAGAAATTATATCATTAGCACCAACGCAAAGAAATGGCAAACACTCCCACCAATAATTAATAGGTGAAATACTCCGTGTCCGTAAGGTATTTTATCGACAAGATAAAAGATTACACTGATTGAATATACAAGACAGCCTGACATTAAAAACCAAAGGGATGCAATAGGAACATTCCTAATGATTGGAACTATCGCAATTATTCCTGTCCATCCCATTACAACGTAAAGCCACGTTGAGAGCCTACGAAATTTCGAGGAGTAATACCAGATTTTAAAAACAACACCGGCAATTGCCATAGCCCAAACTAATCCGAAGACTACCCATCCAAAGACCCCTTTAATTCCTAGGAGTGCAAAAGGGGTATAGGTTGCAGCGATCAGAATGTAAATCGAGGAGTGATCGAATCGATTTAAGTTGTATTTTATTTTAGGGTTTTTAGCGCTGTGAAATAGCGTCGATGCCATGTAAAGGTTTATCAATCCTACCCCAAATATGCTAAAGGTGATAATATGCCATGTTGAACCATAAAATGCACCTCTTACGATAAGTATTGCTGTACATGCAAATGCAATGAGTAGACCAATCCCATGGGTTGTACTGTTTACAATCTCCTCGTTTCGTATTCTACGCTTTGATTTAAGAACCATTTGGCGAGTACTTTTTTACAAATATCATGAATATTGGATAAAAAGAGAGGCCCTAATATTCAAATTTTTTCAATGATTAATTGAGCGGATTCTCCAAACCAAGAATCACAGCACTAGTAATTGTAAATTATGTATATATTTGAACATCCAACAGCTTACCAAACATTCAAAAGGGATAAACACGTTCTTTAAATCAGTTCGACTTAATAATTTTTATGCTAAAAATTATTAAGTCGAACTGATCCCGAGCTTAGTCGAGAGATCTTTAGGGTAATATTCCCCGCAGTTTTGCTGCGATTGATAAATATTTTCAGATAATACCTCGACAGCTCTGCTGCGAGGTAGTTTATTAATAAATTCAGATAATTATTCCTTGGTGTTTCTATCCCATTTTCACCCAAGTGAATATTAAA
>JAYTVX010000134.1:0-2918 GCA_043743775.1 Bacteroidales bacterium
CTAGAGGTTATCGAAATTATCCCTGCTGGTTGTGTCCCTGAAAAGATAGTTAAACAAGGTCAGTGCTCAAAGATCATGACTGGTGCTATGATTCCTCAAGGTGCAGATTGTGTATTGATGGTTGAGGATACAAAAGAGATTTCAGCGAATAGGATTACGTTTACTGGTGATTTGCCAAAATCTAATATCTGTATACTCGGCGAGGATATTAGAACTGGCGATGTGGCTATTTCAAAAGGAACCGCTCTATCCGCTCAGCATATCGCCATTATGGCTGCTGTAGGTTGTACACAACCCATTGTTACTAAAAAACCATCAGTTGCAGTTCTCATCACTGGCGATGAACTTGTAGAACCTCAACTAAAACCAAATGGTGGACAAATTCGCAATAGTAATGGTCATCAGCTTGTGGGGCAAATTCTTAAAGCCAATGCAAAACCATCTTACGCTGGAATTGTAAAAGATACAGAGGAGGCTACCTATCAGGCCATATCAAATGCATTAAAGGATAATGATATCATAATTCTTACAGGTGGCGTTTCAATGGGAGACTATGATTACGTACCCGCGGTAATGAAAAAAATAGGAATTGATATTCTATTTAGTAGTATATCCATCCAACCCGGAAAACCTACAAAATTTGGTGTAAAAGATGGTAAATTGATTTTCGGTTTACCGGGAAACCCAGTTTCATCGTTTATGCAATTTGAACTATTAGTAAAACCTGCTATCCAAAAGATGATGGGTGGAGAACCTAAATCCATTATGATTGCTCGTTTACCAATGGCTATAGGTTATAAAAGAAGTAAGACGGAACGTTTGGGCTTAATTCCCGTTTCGATAAATACTGAAAATAAAGTTGTTGCAGTTGATTTTCATGGCTCTGCTCATATTTTCGCTTTAGCCAAAGCCGATGGTTATATTATGATACCCATGGGAGAGTCCGAAATAAAAGAGGGAGATCTTGTAGATGTACGATCGCTATAATCGAAGAATAAACTACTTAAGGGTATCTGTTACCGACCGTTGTAACCTTCGTTGCACGTACTGTATGCCCGAGGAGGGTATAATCCAGCTGAAGCACGAAGAGATATTGACATTTGATGAGATTATTGGTTTTATCAAAGAGGCTGTTTCTTTTGGTGTCAATAAAGTCCGACTTACCGGCGGTGAGCCTTTAGTAAGAAAGGGTATTGTTGACCTTGTTCGAATGGTTGCAGAAATCAAGGGTATCGATGATTTAAGCATGACTACTAATGCCATACTGATGCAACAATATGCCGAGCCTCTTTGGAATGCCGGATTACGTCGCATCAATGTTAGCCTCGATACAGTCGACCTCGAAAAGTTTAAGGTCATAACCCGTGGTGGAGATATTAATATGGTCTTTGATGGCCTTCGTGAAGCAAAAAGGGTTGGTTTTAATCCGATAAAAATCAACTGCGTTGTTGATAAGTCATCAGATGAACCCAATGCAATTGCTGTTCGGGAATTCGCAAAAAGCCAAGGATTTGAGGTAAGGTTTATACCAATGATGAATCTCGATAAAGGTATCTTCGGTCAAGTAGAGGGAGGCGAAGGTGGTAATTGCGCAAGTTGTAATCGGCTAAGATTAACTGCTAATGGTTATATTAAACCGTGTCTTTTTAGCGACTTAGGATTTAATATCCGTGAATTAGGCACCAAAAGTGCTATTCAAATGGCAATTGGCTTAAAACCTGAAAGCGGCAGCAAAAATTTGGAGGGGAAGTTTTACAATATTGGCGGATAATTCTAGTTGACAGTTGTTAGTTAACAGTTGACAGTAAAAGAAATAAAATACGATGGATTATAAGGAATTGGAAGTTTGGAAAGAATCTAAGGAGCTTGTAAAATTGATTTACGAGATAACTGAATCTTTACCATTATCTGAACAATTCGGATTAACAAATCAAATCCGAAGGAGTGCTGTTTCAATTCCATCAAATATTGCAGAGGGAGTCGGCAGAAATCATGTTAAAGATACTCTTCAATTTCTATACATCGCTCGGGGTTCTATTTATGAACTCGAAACTCAGATTATCCTTGCATTTGAACTCTCATTTATATCAAATGATGCTTATAATAAATCTATTGATAAAATTCACCTTTACATGAAACTAATTAGTGGATTTATAAACTATTACGAAAATAAAAAATAGTTATCTTTCTGTCAACTAAACACTGTCAACTGTCAACCAATATGGAACTATCACATATCGACAATAAAGGAAAAGCCAACATGGTAGATGTTGGGGATAAGCCAAATCAGGTTCGTCAAGCTAAAGCTACAGGTTTTATTAAGCTTAACCCCGAAACGGTAAACCTTATTAGGGAGAACCAAATGAAGAAAGGTGACGTGCTTACAGTTAGCGAAATTGCAGGAATTCAAGCAGCTAAGCAAACACCAAGTCTAATACCACTTTGCCATACTTTAATGCTTACAAAAGTTGATGTAAAGGCAGCCCTTACCGATAAAGGGGTTAAGGTTGACAGTTTGGTGAGGTGCATTGGGCAAACTGGGGTTGAAATGGAAGCATTAACAGCGGTTTCAGTCGCACTTTTAACCGTTTACGATATGTGTAAAGCGGTTGATAAAGCTATGATAATTGAAGAAATTAGCTTACTCGAAAAAACAAAACAGAATATATAGTACTCCTATGCTAACAGAACAAAAAGTCAAGATCCTCTCGGTGAATATTTCAACAAAAAAAGGAACAGTAAAAACACCCGTTGATAAAATAGTTTTAAACGGTTTAGGTGTTGAGGGCGATGCACATGCTGGGGAATGGCATAGGCAAATTAGTCTTCTTGGGATTGAGAGCATTAACCGATTCAAAGAATCCGCAAAAAGAGAAGTTCGATTCGGTGACTTTGCCGAGAATATAACAACCCAAGGA
>JAYTVX010000135.1:0-6036 GCA_043743775.1 Bacteroidales bacterium
AGATTGGTCATGTGTTTATTAATCATTATTCAATGTCGTTTAGCGAACTAAACGACATTGAATAATAATGTACAAAACGCAATTGGCAAGCAACTCGCAACCAGTAAAAATAGCTAATTGTTACTCTTTCTTAAATACTAAATGTTAAACCCATCGAAGCAAACAAAAATCCATTCTGTGTGGTAGTTCAGGATGCTTTGCATAAATTCTGATTCCACAATCGAATGCTCCAGGTTCAACAGGAACGATGCTTAATGTATAGGTTGCACGAGTTCCGTCTAGGGAATCTAAAGTTAAGTCATGTACGCGCTTTATTTTAACCTCGTTGCTTTCGATAAGATCAGCAACGATAAGCTCAACCCCAATATCCTCAACGTTGAGTTCACCTAAATCGAGAATCAGTTCGGATGTGTACTCTTTCCCAAGAATAATTGCTTCAAAAGCAGTGCTGAACTGTTTTACCTGAATTACTTCGAGTGTATCCCATGATCTTGACATTCGCTTCTTCCAGTTCGATAAGTTCTTTGCTAATTCAAAATCATTGGCTTTAATACGCTTTGAACGTTCAAGAAGCTTAAAGTAGAAACGATTCTCGTAATCGCGCATCATCCTGGTCGTTGTGAAATTCGACGCTACTTGTGAAATCGATTTTTTGATGTACGATACCCATTTTTCGGGTATATCCTCGGTGCTGCGATTGTAGAACATTGGTGCAATTTCGTTTTCGAGCAGTGAATAAATCTGCTCTGCATCTAGCTCATCCTGAAAATCTTGTTGTTGATAAACTTTCTCTTGAGCGATAGCCCAACCAGCTCCCTCGCGATACCCTTCAACCCACCAACCATCGAGTACACTGAAATTTAGCACTCCGTTCATGGCGGCCTTTTGTCCACTTGTTCCAGATGCTTCGAGAGGTCGAGTTGGGGTATTCAGCCATACATCAACCCCTTGAACCATTCTACGAGCCAATTCCATATCATAGTTCTGTAAGAAGAGTATTTTTCCTAAGAACTCAGGCATCTTCGAGATTTCAATTATCCTTTTAATTAAGTCTTGACCAGCTTTATCATTAGGATGTGCCTTGCCTGCAAAGAGAAGTTGAACGGGCATCTCTTCGTTGTTGAGAATTTCACTTAATCGTTTTAGATCTTTGAAAAGCAGATGTGCCCTTTTGTAGGTTGCAAACCTTCGTGCGAAGCCTATCGTTAAAGCCTTGTTGCTAATTTTCTCCTGAACATCAATAATGTATCTTGGGCTTTCAAACTTTATAATATCGGGGTTGTTTAGCCGTGATTTTATGAGACTAATAAGTTTATTTCTTTGGTTGTTGCGGATATTCCAGATTTTTGCATCAGCAATATTTGATATCTGATCCCACGCTGGTTTTGGGTAATCGTTATCAACTTCTGGATTAGCTGATTCATACAGATTACGCCATTCCTTAGCAGTCCATGTAGGATAATGTACTCCGTTGGTTACATAGCTTACATGAAGTTCGTCGGGGTAATAACCTGGCCAAAGGCCAGCAAACATCTTTTTGCTTACCTCGCCATGTAACCAGCTAACACCATTGATCTCCTGTGAAAGATTTGACGCAAGGTGACTCATCGAAAATTTTTCGGTGATGTTTCCTGGATTCATTTTACCAAGATCCATGAATTGATCCCACGTTATTTTTAGCCTGTCGGGGTAATGTGACATGTAGGTGCGGAGCAGGTCTTCGGTAAACGAATCGTGACCTGCAGGCACTGGAGTATGTGTTGTAAACAAGCTGGTTGAACGAACAATCTCAAGTGCATCAGCAAATAAAAGTTTCTCATCATGGATATACCCACGAAGATTTTCTAGCCCAATAAATGCAGCATGTCCTTCGTTGATATGATAGATATCTGGCTCAATTCCAAGTGCCTTAAGTGTTCGAATACCCCCAATTCCTAGTAGCATCTCTTGTTTGAAACGATTCTCAATATCGCCTCCATACAAGTGGTGGGTAATAGTTCTATCCTGAACTTGGTTTTCTTCGAAATCGGTATCCATAAGGTAGAGATCTGTTCTTCCTACCTCAACTTTCCAAATTCTAGCATATAAATTTCGACCTGGCAGAGCAATGCTAATGGTTCTCCATTTACCGTTCTCATCGCGTACGGGTGTTGCAAGGGTTTGTGTGAAATTTTGCTGATCATAGGCAACAATCTGTTGACCGGTAGATGATAGTTGTTGTGTAAAGTAACCATATCGATAAAATAATCCTATCCCTACAATATCAGTATTTCGATCTGAGGCCTCTTTTAGGTAGTCACCTGCAAGAACACCTAATCCTCCAGAGTAAATTTTTAGTGAGGTGTGTAAGCCAAACTCCATACTGAAATATCCAATTTTAGGCTCTTTCCGCTTGTACTTATTCATCATGTAGCTGGTGAAGCGGAGGTAGATGGTATGAAGTTTTTCAACAAACTCTGAATTTTTCTCCAACTCCTGATATCGAGTAAATGAAATTTTTTCGAGGAACAGGATAGGGTTTTGTTCACATTTTAACCATAGTTCAGGATCAATAGATTCAATGAGATCAACTGCTTCTGGAGTCCATGACCACCATAGGTTTTTAGAGAGTTCGTCGAGAGCACTTAATTTTTCAGGAATATTTTTTTGAACCAGTAATCGTACCCAATTAGGTTTATTCATCCTGAATTTCCGCTCAATGGTGGGGAGTTTTTCCTTTCTGCCCCGGTCCATGAACTGCTGGGTGCGATCTTCGACCTTTTTAAGTGCGATATTATAGGCTCTATGGTAGTAGATTATCAGATTGCTCCAAAGAGCAATTGTTGATAGCTGATTAGCATCATCTTTTACTTCGTTTCTAGCCTGATTATTTAATCCAATGAATAACCTTAGTCCTTCGGTCACTTGTTTTGTAACCTCTTTGTCATTATCGTCGGTACGAGCGATTACAGTAATTCCATAGTGAGGTTCTGCTAAGTGGGTATTCACCCAATTGCCAAATCCAGCAAGAGTTGTGGTGATGGTTGGTACATGAAAAGCAAGACTCTCGAGTGGGGTGTATCCCCATGGTTCATAGTAAGACGGAAAAACTGTTATGTCCATGCCGATCAGGAGGTCGTAGTAGTGCTTATCGAAAATACCATCATCACCATTCAGATAGCTGGGCACAAAGAATACTTTAACTTTATCGTTAATGGAATTATTTAATCCTACGGCCTTAATCCTTTTTAGAATCGGATCAAACTCTGGATCGATCAGGTAATGGGTTAGGTATGTATTACTTAGTACAACGATATTGTCGGTGTCTTTATCGAGTATATTCTGAAAAACGTCCTTACGATACCCGTGATGATTGGCTGGTATTAGAATAAAAGCCAAAACATCCTTTTCTAAACCCTCAATTTTATTTAATTTACCAAGCGCATCAATAAAGATGTCAATCCCTTTATTCTTAAATTCATATCTGCCACTAGTCCCAATTATAAGAGCATCTTTGGCAACCTCATGAGCCAGGAGAGCTTCTGCAACTTCGTAAAATTTTATTCTCGCTTCAATTCTGCGGAGCTTAAATTCCTCGTCAACAGGAACGAAAGTAGTCTCAAATCCATTTGGGGTAACAATATCAACTGCCTTTTCGTGAAATTGGACACATTCCTTAGCGGTAATGTCGCTCACAGTGGTATAGCAATCAGCATGAAGAGCCGATAGTTTCTCAATCGACTGTTTTGATGCAACGTTAAACTCACGAGCTTTGCTATCGGCATTGTATTTATCGAGCTTACTGTAGAGCGGGATGTTATTCCCTGCAATACATCTTCCGAGAACTGTTGCATGGGTAGTAAAAACAGTCCCAATTTGAGGCATGTTACTTTTGATGTAAAGGAGACCCGTGCCAGTCATCCACTCATGGAATTGGGCTACAATTCGATGACGGAAACTAAGGTGAAAATGAGTAAAACTTTCTATGATTTTACCTGCGGTATAGCCAAAGAGTGCGGGCTCAATGTAATCCCACTGACCTGAGATTGAGTCAAGTTTGAATTCCTCCCAAAACACTTTAAATATTTCATCTTTCTGAGGGATCAACTTCGTGAAATCAACAATAATTGCAATAGGGTTGCTTGGAATATTCCATCGGCCAATTCTAACGATTAATCCCTCTTCAAAAGCCTTATTTTTCCACGAAGAAAAAAGTTGTGTATCTTCAATGAACTCTGGATTATGTTCAGTGTCACGCCAAACGTCGGGACCAATAAGTATATAGTTATCTTTTAGTTCGTTGACTAACGATATTGCTTTGGTTGATATTACTGTGTGGATACCTCCAACCTTATTGCAAACCTCCCAGCTAACTTCAAAAAGATAATCGGGTTTTAATAGTTTTTCCTTCATTTTGGGTTGAATTTAATGTTCCTAGGATTACTTTTTTTTTGTACTAGTCGGTTTCACTTTGCTTTTCGCTTTTGGCTTTTTTGCTTCTGATGCTTTTTTTGTTTTAATAGGTTTAGTAAGTTTTTTTTGAGTCTTAGTCTTAACCTTTGCCTTATCGGTTTTTATCAATTTGCTAGTGACAATCAACTTTTTGGTTGGTTTCTTTGTAGTACTCTCTCTCTTTTCTGGATTGACTTTTATTTGCATTTTTTTAAGTTCTTTTACCCTGGCCTCAAGAACTTTAAGCATTGTGTAAACCTCTTCAGGGGCAATATTATTAGATTGCCCTAATTCCTTGATTTTATCATTAACTCTTATCGTAAAGTCGCTAAGGATATTCATGAAATTGATAAATGCCTCGTAAGGTGTATCGTAAGGGTTGAAGTATTTATGCACATCCCCATCGCTAAACCATTTAGTACACATATAGTAGAAATGGTCGCTAGTTTGAAGATACTTCCAATCCCGTTGAATATCCTTATCGTCAATTCTACTTACCTTTTCGGCGAATGAGTAAAGATTGTTAAAAGCTTCATCCTGTAGGTCATTTCCAAGCCAGGCTGTGAGGTCGCGCTCCTCATCTGCCCAAGAAATTGGGTTGGGAACATGAAGGGCTGATACGGGTTGATGCTTATCAGCAGCCTCGGATGGTGTAAGGAATTCAAAATCGCTATCGGTAAATACGTTTCGTGGGAAAGCATGCATGAAATCGAAAATACCAGTTTCAACCCATTGGTGCTCACCAAAGGTTTCATAATCCATAAATAGATTAACTATTTCTTCACGGGGTTCGATTTTATTAAGCCACGAGACATACTTCTCAGCGGTAAGCGGCCATTCACTCCAGCCATGGTTAGAGAAGCGGAAAGCGATATCATCGCTTAACCTAAAGTTCTTTAATAGTAATTTCAGCTTTGGGTTTATGGCGTTTGTGTAAAGGTAATTTGAGCTCTTCCAACCAAGAATATGCTTAGCCCCTTCGGTTAACATCGCTTTATAGCCCATATTGGCAACCATGGCTCCAATCTCATCGGAGTAGATCAACTCAGTATTACGGAATGTTGTTGGTTTTTTGCCGAATAGCTCCTCAATCCTCTTGCTTTGTGCCGAAACTTGATTTTCAAATTCGTCCCGATTCTTAAGAGAGGATAGAGAGTGAGAATACGTTTCGGCAAGAAACTCAACGCATCCAGTTTCAGCTAACTTCCGGAAGCTTTCTAACACGTCAGGAGCGTACATCTCAAACTGATCGAGGGCAATACCCGATATTGAGTAGGATATTTTAAACCTTGAACCGAATTCGTTTATAAGATCAAGCATCAAGTTGTTGGTAGGTAGATAGGACTTTTCAGCTACCTTTCGCATGATAGAACGGTTCGCGAAATCATCAAAATAGTTATGGTATTCACCGATATCAAAAAAACGATACCTACGAAGCCTAAACGGCTGATGAACTTGAAAGTAGAAGCAAATTGTCTTCATTATATTACTTTTAACTTATTACTGATTTGATAACATCGATTCGTAAACTCCTTTAACCCCATCGGCGGCATTTTCCCATTTAAGATTATCAACCTCTTGCTGACCATGCTTGATAAAGAAATT
>JAYTVX010000136.1:0-3985 GCA_043743775.1 Bacteroidales bacterium
TCAATCGCTCCATTATGCGCAGCAAGGGTGATTCGATAAATTTCTTTTTGTTTTTCGGTGAATGTTTTTCCAACAGAAAATGTACTACTCATATCACCCGCATACCCCATTGGAGTTTCATAACCAGCATCCAAAAGAAATAGCTGACCCTCATTGATGGTATTACCGTGGTAATGATTATGCAAAGTTTGACCATTAATAGTAGCAATTATTGGAAAACTAAGTCCTCCACCAGCGGCAAGTGCAACTTCGTGCACCTTAGCAGCAATCTGCGCTTCATTCATTCCGGGCTTCGCAAATCGCATACCAGCCTGATGCATCTCAGCAGTAATTGAAACAGCAAGTTCAATCTCCTTTATCTCTTCCTCCGATTTAATATTCCTTTGCTCACCTACTGCTGTAATAAATGGAATACTCACTCTCAATGCTGATTCAGCAGGGCTGATCCCCAAAAACCTCATCAATTTTATTTGATGCTCTGCTCTGTAAGGAGGAAGATAATGAACAGTTCCATTATGGTAGTTACAAATTTTATTGGTAAACTGTGAAATTGTACTCGTTTTTTCAACACCAACCGTTGATGCCAATTCGCTAATTGTAGGCTGTGGCCCCATCCAAACAATACTATCGATGGTAAAATCATCGCCAAAAATATAGTCGTTCCCCTCTGCAATATCCATGATTGCTAAAAGGCCCGGTTTACTTAACCCGAAGTAGTAAAGGAATGTACTATCCTGACGGAAATGGTAGGTATTATCCTCGTAGTTCATTCCGCTCTCATCGTTACCGATAAATAGTAGAACTCCTGATTCAAACTGCGACCTTAGCTGGTTGCGACGGTTGATATAAGTTTGCTTGTTGAACATAGGGTTGGGTTAATAAGTTATTGAAAGTTAGTTTTTATCTATTATTGATGTGCATTTCAGTTTGTTTCAAATTTCTATGCTTTTTGCTATCCGCCAACAGTTGCTATAATGCCATATTCAGCGAATGTTAAAATTGCCTGAGCAATCACATTTTTATCAGGCTCTAATAGTTTTTCAAAATTATCCGATTTGCCCAACTTCATATATTTATTTTGGGCAATACTATGATAAGGCAAAATGTTTACCTCCTTTTTATCTCCTGCTAATTCGGAAATAAATATTGCCGTTTGTTCAATATTCTGGTCTGTGTCATTTACTCTACCAATAAGCGGTATGCGAATAATAATGCGCGCACCGATTTCTGATATTGCCTTAAGGTTTTGAAGAATCCTTTCGTTGCCAGCGAGAACCCATTTCTTATGCAAGGTCGAATCCATCATCTTCAAATCGTAAAGGAATAGGTCAGTTCTTTTGGCTACCTCAAGTATTGTTTCAACGCTGACATTTCCTGCGGTATCCACGGCAGTATGAATGCTTCTTTTTCTACATTCATCTAGCAATTCAATCAGCATTTTTAAATGAATTAGAGGTTCGCCACCTGAAAAAGTAACACCACCACCTGATTGATCGAAAAAAATTCGTTCTTTTTCAATAATCTCCATTATCTCTGGAACGGTCATCACCTTGCCCGACATTTCGATTGCTTTCGAAGGACAAGCATCAGCGCATTTCCCACAAAATTTGCAGAGATCAGGATTGGTAACAACTCCTTCGGGAGTCTTTGTTATTGCTTTTTCGGGACAAACATTTACACATGAACCACATTTAATACACTTTGCCGGAGCATACATCTTTTCAACTTTCGACAAAATGCTTTCGGGGTTATGGCACCATGCACAATGCAAGTTGCAACCCTTGAAAAAGATTACCACGCGAATGCCTGGTCCATCGTTTATGGCGTAACGTTTTATGTCGAAGATTAGACTTTCAGCCATACTGAATATTTAAAACGAATCATTTTCGGTTCGTTCAATCACTTCCTGCTGTAAATCAGCATTCATATCGTTGAAATAATCGCTGTAGCCGGCCATACGAACCAATAAATCCTTATAATCTTCGGGACAAGCCTGTGCTGCATAAAGCGTGGCAGTATCCACAATGTTAAACTGAATATGGTGACCACCTAGTGTGAAGTAACTTCTGATTAGCTGTCCCAGTTTCACAATATCCTCTTCTTTCCTCATCAGGCTAGGTAAAAATCGTTGATTTAAAAGAGTACCACCTGATTTTACATGATCGAGTTTAGTTAACGATTTTACAACTGCCGATGGACCTTTTGTATCTGCTCCATGCGATGGAGATGTGCCATCAGATATTGATTTTCCTGCCATACGACCGTTGGGTGTTGCACCCATAACCTTGCCAAAATATACGTGGCAAGTAGTTGACAGCATGTTAAGATGATATTTCCCTCCGGGTTTGATATTTGGTTTTCCATCAATGGTTTCGACCAAATCGTCATAAACCTTAAGTGCTATTGAATCAGCGTAATCATCATCGTTACCAAAAAATGGTGTACGATTGATAATGGTTTGTCTCATCAGCTCTTCGCCTTCGAAGTTCTTAAGCACTGCACTTAAAACTTTGTCCATACTAAATGTCCTTTCCTCAAAGACATGTTTTTTTAGAGCAGATAAACTATCAGTTACAGTTCCTAATCCGCAGCATTGAATATAGCTTGTGTTGTATCGTGGACCACCATCGTAGTAATCGCGACCTTTGCTGATACAATCTTCGATAACGACAGAAAGAAATGGTGCTGGAGCATATTTAGCAAACATACGGTCGATGTAATTGCTTACTCGCATTTTTTGATCAACCACATATTGAACCTGTTTTAAAAATGCATTGTAAAGTTCATCGTACGACTTAAAATTTCGAGGATCTCCGGTCTGTGTCCCAACCATTTTCCCTGTCACTGGGTTTATTCCATTATTCAGTGTAACCTCAAAAATCTTAGGAACATTTAGATATCCCGTAAGCAGATAGGCTTCTTTGCCAAAAGCACCAACCTCAATACAACCGCTACATCCCCCTTCACGTGCATCTTGCAGCGATTTCCCCTGACGTAGCATCTCAAGAATATAGATATCGGGATTAAACACCGACGGATAGCCATGCCCCTGCCGAATAACATGCGCTGCAGCATGTAAAAATTTATCGGGAGTTTTTGCGCTAATATGAACCGAGTTACCCGGTTGCAGGATGTGAAGTTCCTCAGTAACCTCTAGCATGATATAAGAAACCTCGCTGGTTCCATCGGAACCATCTGATTTAACTCCACCTAAATTGATATTCGTAAAATCATTATATGTTCCACTCTCACGTGCAGTAATTCCAACTTTAGGTGGGGCAGGATGATTGTTTACTTTGATCCAAAAGCAGGAGATTAGCTCTTTCGCTTCGTCGCGGGTAAGCGTACCATCAGCAATTTCTTTATTGTAAAAAGGTGTTAAGTGCTGGTCGAAATGACCGGGGTCCATGGCATCCCAGCCATTCAATTCAGTAATAGTTCCCAGATGAACAAACCAATACATTTGAATTGCCTCCCACAGACTCCGAGGAGCGTTGGCTGGAACCCAACGGCAGACTTCAGCAATTCTTTCTAGCTCTTTGACTCTTTGAGGATTCTTCTCCGCTTTTGCTAGTTTTTCTGCAAGTTCGGCATAGCGTTCGGCAAATACGATAACAGCATCGCACGAAATATCCATGGCCTTCCATTGCTCGGCCTTATCGGTTGCTTCGGAATCGTTTAGGTAATCAAGTTTGGCAAAGTTATCGGCGATCTCTTTTTTGAAATCAAGCATTCCTTTTTTGTAAATCTTGCCATCAAGGGCTGTATGACCCGGAGCACGTTGCTCCATAAATTCGGTAAATAAGCCAGCTTCGTATGCAGCACGCCACTCATCGGGGACATGGTTGAATATTCGCTCTCGTTGCGTTTTACCCTGCCAGTAAGGGATTACCTCTTTTTCGTATAAATCAATATCCTCCTGACTTATAGTATAGCGCTGCATATCGCGAGTATTTAGCACATGAAAATCTTCAACACTATGGCA
>JAYTVX010000137.1:0-17345 GCA_043743775.1 Bacteroidales bacterium
AGAATCCCTCTATTCTATTAGCTAAGCGGGCTGTTAATATCTGAATGGATATAAAAAAACTCCCTAAAGCATTTGTTTTAGGGAGTTTTTTTGTGGAGCGCACCACTCTCAGACCTGACCTTCTAAAAATACCGTCAATCCTACATTTCAAGATTTTCTTAAAATCGTAGGTGTAAGAATTGGTAAATAATTTGCACCAAAAACCGCAAAGAACATCTTGCAATTCAAAGGTACGAAATTGCTTCGAAACTCGCTTATTTGTACGTGCCTATGTCGATATGGGTACGCTAAAATCCATTTAATTTTTTCAAAACAACTCAATAGTTAGATTAGTTTCTGTTTATCAGTGAATTAATATATCCTACCTATACGCACAAAAATGACATAATAATTCGGGAGGCAAAAACATTCACGTAATATTTTTTCACGTAGTACGGTTTCACGTAGTACGACTTCACGTAGTACGACATCACGCATTATGTTTCATGTATTCAGACTCCCTGTTTTTTGAGAGTACAATCCTTTCAGCCAATATTTTGCTCATAAGTACTATTTACGACCAAACGTATTGCTGAACCTACTAACCAGTGGTTAGTCACCTACACAATTAATTAATTACCATATAGTTGTTGAGCCGACTACGCAATACGTAGTCAGTTGTTGGCTCATGAACCCTCGTCCCAGCAAACCACAAGGGTTCATGAGCTGGAGGGAGTCACGAGATGTAGTATATGTAACTGAATAAGAAATATATATTATATATTATATTGTTAATGGTATCCTAATTGGTCGTATTTGTTCAAAAATTAGATGTCGTTTTTATAAAATATTAAAAACCACATATTAGCGGTTCGTGCTACATGTCTGCAACCGTATAGTGCCATGTTTAATGTCATTAGATATATTTTTCAATTCCTTGTGTTGATTTTGATAAAAGTCTTTGAAACCAATTGTCAACTAATGAACCTGTTCGCATAGGATTTGTCAAATCGTAATATTGAGAATTGTCTTTGTTACGAAATAAAACTTGGAGTTCTCTATCAGTTACTTGTTCATACAAATGAGGCAAAGCCCAGCCTTGTAACTCTTGTGTATAATAGAAAATTCGTTGCTCGCTTTCAAGTGATTTTCTGTCTTCATCGTTTCCAAATGTCTTGTAGAGCTTAAATGTTACACAAAATTCCTGGGTTGTAAAAAATTGAATAGCCAATTGGTCTGGTGATACAAATTTGCATTCTAAAAGATACTCACCTATACTCAAATGAGAATGATTACCAAGTTGACAGAATTGATAATGAGAAACCTTGTCAACTATGTTCTTACTAAGAAATTCTATTTTCTTGTCGAAGCAGTCTTTAAGTATTGCCATTTCATCTTTTGCACTCTGAATAGCCGCTTTGTCTTGCTGTAAATAGATGATCGATTTTTTTAATTCTATTCTATCAATTATATTTTGATAGAGGTCTTCCACTGTCAAGGTCTTAACGATACCACCTTCTTCTGCAACCTTAAATTCTATAAAGTGAGCAAGCTCTTCAATCGAAAATCTAAATGGGCTTGCATAGATTTGAGTGGAGGGATACCAAGGAGGTATCTCGCCTTGCACCATTGGGATTACCATTAAGAATTGATAGCCTTCGTTTTTAACTGCTGTTCTGTCGATAATTGCGTTTCGTTCTATTTCCGTATAATATGTTTCACTCCATTCTTTTCTTGAAAGGATTATTACTAAACGACTTTGCTCTTTGAAGGTTTTTGCAAATGATTCAGGTCCTGATTTACTTATAAGTTCTTCTTGTTTGTCCTCATAGAAAAATACTTTCAAACTTGGATTCAATGCCTTTACAAGTTTCTTTGCAAAGTCAATATCCTGCCTACAAAGCGAAATCGCTATGTCCCAACTATATTTTTTTGTTATGGTTAATTTTGCCATTTTTATTGTCAATCAATTTGAATTAGTGTTGTTATAGCATGACAGGTAACTAATTTATACATGTTATTCCACTAATCGTACACACCCTTTTTGGGTGTATAAGTTCTTCTTTCCCATATACACAATCAAAGATAATAAAATACTCTATTTGAATATGCTTAACATTTTTCAAACTGTTAAGCCATCAAAAAACAGGAGTTAAATTTTAGTCGGAGATTTGGCAATGTCGTTACCAAATACATCGGGATTGATTATTTGCACATCAGGCTGAATTGAAAAAACAATGGTTCTTTAACCAATCGATCTAAAAACAAGCTTATTGGCTTCACCTACCACATCTGTATTGATATTATCCGTTGAATACCCGCCAAATTCATCCATAAAATGTTCTAAGTGAATTGAAAAACAATTTGGTTGCCCTGCCATACTTTTAATAAAATCACCTTTCACATACTTATCTGAAGGGTCTAGTAAGTATTGATTAGGTTTAAAAGGATGTGGTTTACCGTTTACTCTATTAAACCACATTTCAAACTCTTTATAATTTCCAGTAGATAAACGTCCTATACCGTGATTAAACTTATGAGAACTATTCTCAATTATGTTTGAGAGAAGACTTGCTATTTGGAAGCAATGCATCAATCTATTTCTTATAAATTGGTCTGGCTGCTTTAGGTCTTTTAAGTCGGAGAAAAACTCATTGAAGGGCATGCTGTAAGAATAATATTCTCGATAAAACTTTAACAACTCAAATTCCTTTTCAATATCTGGTGAAATTATTTCTCTTTTTCCCTTACAATATAAGTTGATGAAATTTTTTTTTACTTTATCATGAGTCATTTCAAATAATTGATCCAGTGACATCGTTGAATCAAGATACAATACAGATAAAAATGCATGAAATAGTGAATAGTAAGATAAAAAAAAGTAGGATGACAAGTTTTTACCTTTTAAAGCAACCTCACTTTCGCAATAAAACAATGCACTTGTATATACCTCCTTTAATGATTTTAAGATTCTAACTTCCCATAAAATAAAGTCAATGTCTTTGGAATCTTTGAATAGAGTATGGAATAATTTGAATATATTATTGTAATACTTATCTCGGGAACTTTGTTCTGACAAATAAGAATCAAGCAAATTAAAATTAACATTACTATACTGAGAGTATTGTTTAAATCCCTTGCTTAATTCTGATTTATGCATTACAATTTAATTATCAATTGATTATTAGTTAAAACAAAGTGTTACTGCTTTTATAAATGGTTCTAATGATTGGTTGTGTGATTGATTCATTCTAGGTTTTCTTTAATTGTTTTAAAACTTACTAATGCACTTTCTATATTTTCAATTATCTCGTCAATTAGTGCATCAGGTTCAGGTAAATTCTCTAAATCAATCAGATTTTCATCTTTTAACCAAAATATATCTAGATTAGTTTTATCTCTAGCAATTATCTCATTATAACTGTATTTACGCCAACGTCCGTTTTCTTTTTCAGTACTCCATGTTTCTTTTCTTTTAGTCTGATTGTCAGCATGAAAGCAGTTAATAAAATCAATTAAGTCCTCAGAACGTAAAGGATTTTTCTTTGGCGTATGCCTTATGTTTGTTCTATAATCGTAATACCAAATCTCCTTTGTAGCAGGTTTTTTCGTTCCTTTTCGTTTTTCAAAGAAGAGAACATTTGCTTTTACTCCATGTGCATAAAAGATCCCCGTTGGCAGCCTTAGTATTGTGTGTAAGTCGGTCTCTTCTAAAAGTTTTTTTCGAATAGTTTCTCCTGCTCCACCTTCAAATAATACATTATCAGGTAATACAACCGCTGCGCGACCATTATCTTTAAGCATGGTTACTATATGCTGTAAAAATGCAAGTTGTTTGTTGCTTGTAGTAACCCAAAAATCTTTTCTTAAAAAATAACCATCTTTTTTTGATTGCTTTTCATCTATCGTTGGTATATCACTACTACTAACACCAAATGGTGGATTTGCTAGTACAATATCGACTTTCTCTTTATCATCAACCTTCCAAGTATTATCCTTTTTTAAACTATCTTTTACATCAATATCAGGAGTTTCGACTAAATCCCCTATACCATGCAGAAATAGATTCATTAAACATAAACGAGCTGTTGATTTTTCAATCTCCCACCCTTTAAACATTCTGTATCGAATGTGCTCAGATTGTTTAATCTTGTGATTCTTAAAATAATCCAAAACGCCAAGGAAGAAGCCCCCTGTACCGCATGACGGATCGCTAATATATTCGTTTTCTTGTGGTTGAATACATTCCACCATTGTAGATATGACAGCACGAGGAGTAAAATATTGACCTGCACCACTATTTTCAGCATTTTTCTGTAACAATGATTCGTATATTTCTCCCTTAATATCAGTTTCTTTTGTTGTCCACTCTTCTGCATCAATCAAAGTTATCAGCTTACTAAGTTTTGTTGAATCATGAATTTTGTTTTGTGCGCCAGCAAAAATCTTTTCGAGCATTCCTCCTGATTCAGATAATTTATTAAGGATTTCTTCATAATATCCTCCAACTTCAATCTTAAGCTTACTTTTTAATGATTTCCAGTTACAATTTTCTGGTAAACTATATTCATTAGGGTTCTCGTCTGCCATTTTTAAAAATAGTAGATAAGTTAACTGTTCCAGATAATCATTATAACCTAATCCATCATCTCTTAAGGTATCACAGAACTTCCAGATCTTATCAATCAAAATATTTGTTGTCATAATTTACAAACTTAGTAATTCAATAATATCGCTAAATCCTTCTCTCTTTCTATATACATTGACGCAAGCTTTTGCTACAGAAGAAAAATCTGATTTTAAATTTGTTCTTTTATTAATAATCTCAGCACAGGTTCTTAATGCTAATTTTTTTGCTTCTATAGATTCTGATTCATTGTAATAGTGATAAGCATTTTCAATAGTACTGCTACATTCCAACCAAACTTGATGTCTTGCTGTCTCTAACTGATCTAAATCTAAATGATATAATTTAATTGAAACTTCTGTTCTTTTTTTGTCAAAAGCATCAATTATAAGCGGATTAGGAATAATTTTACCATCCTCATCATAAGTCAATAGACCAACATCGCTTGCAATAATTGGATCAAGTAATAAAGGTTTTTCGCAAAAAGTCGAATGTTCATCATCCGCAATCTTTCCATTTTCTAAATCCAATGGAAATAAATCTCCTTTCCCTTCAACCTCTGAGTTTTCTTTTAATCTGTCTCTTCTTCTTAGATTTGCTAAAGTTCCAGATAATCTATAGTTTTCAATATTATACGCTAACCACCAATATCCATTATTTTTATTAATAATACTTTTTTCATCATCCTGTCTCGCTCTATTTTTAGGTCTATAATGGTCAATTTCTAGTTCGCTATTTCCTATTGGGGCTTCTGAATACCAGCATTTGTAGCCGTATTCCTCAATCATTATTTTTTGTAGAATATTCCAATCTGGATGGTCAGCAATATATTTTTTCCTTTTTGATGCCGACATTTTTTTAATGACTTCAAGATGTTTTTTCTCAATATCTTCCCAGTTTATGTATTTATCGCCTGTTTTAGGTTCAATCTTTAACAAGTCTTCAAGATGCTTTTTATTAACATCAATCCATTTAATTTTTTTTATTTTTATTTTTATTTTGTCAAGATCAATATATCTCATGGTTTCTTATCTTTATTCATTTCAACTAAAACTTCTTTTGCAATTCTATCCAACTCATTTTTTTCTTCCTCGGAGAAAGATCTGAATGCAAATTCTTTATGTTGACTTGTCAATTTGAGAAATTGATTATATCGACTATCAGCCGTAACATCATAAATTCCAATTTTATCAAGATAGGTTTTAAGCACTTCATAACGCTTTATTTCTTCTTCTGAAATATCTTCAGTACCCATTTTTGCTTGCAAATACCTTTTTTCATTAAGTATATCTTCAAGTTCCTTATTCATTATTGAAGGCAGACCAAATAATTCACTAGTTAATATTTTTTCCACACTCATTTCTTTTGGACTTATTGCAGGTTCATGGGCATAAGTTTTTCCCGATTCAGAATCACCCACAAAGATTCTAACTTGCTTTTTATCCATACCTCCAATTATTAATGGATCATGGGTACAGAAAATTATTTGTGTATTATCAGGTCGTTTCACAACCTTATCTAAATATTCTAAATACTTCCATTTCCAATGAGGGTTTAAGTGAGTATCTGGTTCATCAAGTAAAACTAATGATTCATCGTCTTTTGTAAATTTTAAAAGACCTAAAACAGTTAGTAATTGTTTTTCACCTTCACTCATTTCATGCATTGATAATCCACCATCCACATTTTCTTTGAGTACTTTTATTTTTACGTCCTGCAATAGATCTGAAAGATGAATACTTTCTAAGGCATTAAAAAGACGTACTTTATCATTATCGTATTTGTTTTTTATTAATTTTTTAAATTTTTCTTTAGAATCGATAAAAAGATATAATCTACTCTGCCTTTCAGTTCTTTTATAGTTTGTATGTACAGTTTCATCATTTGCTATTGGGGCAATGCTATACTCTAAAATATCAGTCATAAGTGCTTCAACAAGACCTCCTGCTCCCCATAAACTTTCAACCTTATTTCCTTGCCGTGCCCAGGAAGGCTCTTTTAATATAAAAAGAGCTGATAGAAAATCATGGATTTTTAATTCTTTTTTAAGGAAATCAATAGTTTCTGATTCTCTTTCTTTGAACATATAAAATGCGATCAATGCAAAACTTGCATGGATATTTTGCACAAGAAATATTGGTCTGATATTATTAAAATGCTCAGGTTTTGCATCTTTTTTTATTATTTCCTGATAATATTTCTTTTCATGTTCCGAATACAATTCTTTTACTCTGTCACTTACGCCTGAATAGTAGAAAAAAATATGCTTTGGTAGATATTGTTCTTTTTGGTTAAAAAACACAGACTGATTTTTAAGTTTTACTCCATCAATTTTGAATAAGTATCCATTTTTTATAGAATATTCTATTTCTATGTTTTTCTTGCGGCAATTGTATTGAATAAAATATTCGAGTGCTTCTTTCTTCTTTCCAAATTGAGGATTCCGTTTTAAATCCAAATCTCTGAAAATGATGACTAAAGCTTCCATGAAATTAGATTTGCCTGTAGCATTCAAACCAATTAAAACGGTTTCCATGGCTCCGCTATCAATATCAATATGAAAATCTTTGAGATTCTTGAATCTGCTTTTTATATGGACTTTTTCTATTCTCATTTCTTAATGGATAAAAGTGACTTTGTATTTTGTTTTACCTCAATTAATTTACTGTAGATTTCTTTTAATTCAGCATAGAAACTTTCAATATCATCACTATGAATTGATTTCTGCCAAAGTTCTTTTGCTGAAATAGGTTTATCTGCTTCTTGCAATATTTCAAGAATTGTTTTTCTTGTTTCCATTTGTCTCTTCTTTTGAGGTTTTATTTTTATCGCTTCCCTTTGGACAAAAAGGTGTGTTTCTTTTTCGAACTTAATTTTCTTCAATAAAACAGTTGCTGGTTCATCTAAAGGATTTTGACTTACTAATTTCCCTTCAAATGCTTGTTTTAATATTGAATGTCTAAAAACTTCTATATCCTTCAAACTCTTGCTAATTGCTTTTTCAAGATTTTCAATTAGGGTAAATCTTAATTCCAACGCTTCAACTATTTGATTCTGTTCTTCTTTTGGGGGAACTTTTAAATCGAATTTTTTAATGTCTTTTTGAAACAAGTGCGGAATCGCACTACCTGATATTTTTTCATTTACAAGTTGCTGCATAGTTGGACCACAGAAAAAATAATATAAAAAATTTGGGTTAAAAACTTCTTTACCTCTTATCACCAATAATGATGAATTTACAGTAGCTTCATCTGGAAGATGATTAATAATCCCAACCTTACCTATTCCCGCACCATCTTTACACAACAAAATATCATTAACCTGTAGTTTTATTTCAGAACTTTCATCATATCTAGACTTTGTAATATGATTAGCATCTTTAAAAACAACATTCTTACCATAATTCAAAGCATAAACCGAAAGTAATAGAGGCCCCTCATTCGTGTACTCTTTCTTGGTTAATCCTCGCCAACCTATTCTTGCATTTATGTCTACAAGATTCTCTAATTTAGCGTTTGCCCATGATGCTATTTTATTATTTGGTTTGAATGTGAAATTGTAATAATGTTTGGAGTTTTTATGGATACCATTCTTTATTTTCGAATCGTATTCTTTTTTTCTATCCTTTCTTATGGCCTCTAATTCCTTAAAGGCGTTTGCAGATTGATTGACAATTCTCCATTTTTCAGTCAACTTACCTTCAAAAGCACTTTTCAGCAAGGTTTGTCGATAAATCTCTAATTGTTGCTTGGATTTTTGTAGTCCTTTTTGAGCATGGTCAAGTTCACTAAATAGTGTTTCTATTTTGGAAATGATTTGGTTTTGTTCATTGAGTGGTGGAATAGGAAATCTAAATTCTGATAGAATTTTCTGACTAATATTTGGTTGAGCACCTCCTTTCCTTTTTTGTAATAGTTTCTCTCTATTATGAAGTAAATAATAATAAAGGAAACGTTGATTCAAATTTGGAAAGGTTTCAATTGATGCGACTGCCTGATTTGTGGAAGCATCAATTCCTAATGTTGCAATTTTGCCAACTGTTGAGCCGTAAAGAGCTATTAATAATGAATTTGCAGGAATTATTTTTGCACTAGAGAAATCAAGAGCTTCTTGAGTTATTTTTTCTTCAGTGTTATTAATAATATTATAGTTTAGTTCACCTGATTTCACCCATGGAATATCACCATTAAAATAACTAGAATTACCACGACTTGGTGTACCACCACTAGATAAAACCCCAATTTCTCCAATTGTAGTCCAAACCCAACCCTCTGGTAATTTATATGTAGATTTTTCTTTATTCATTATTCAATTTCTGCTATGCTCTCTATTAAGAATTGAGTGATATCGGTACTATCACCACCTGTACCGTAAGGTAAGGCACTTTCAATACCTTCCGTTAGATTTTCATTTTTCAATAAATTTTGGCATTCCTCTTTTAGGTATGTTTTAATAGTATGGTTTGCGTTTCTAATGTTGTCTAACAAGTCCGGACAATTATCAAAAATGTAAATAATATCTTCAAAATCGTGACTTTGACGTAAGTCATTTCCTCCACGACCTTTATGAGCTTCAAACTTGGTTGCTAAATAATACTCAGGAGATAAAACAAATACATCTGTTCCATCAGGTAATGTTTTTACAATTTTATTTTCAATACCTTCTTCATACCATCTATTAGTAAATCCTAAAACTCTTGAATCTGTTGGCATAACATCAACCTTAATAACACCCTTGTAAATCCATCTACAAATGGGAGCTCCCTTTGAAGTGTCGTTGGCAAACCCTCTTGCCCGTAAGCTATCTTCTAATTTGGCATGTGCTGCTCTTGAACTTAATTCTATAACGCAGTCAATATCAAGCGTTGTTCTAATTTCAGATATAGCAGGATTACTAGCGTAAAGTTCTGCAACAGCACCGCCAACAAATACCATTTCATCTTTTAGATTTCCCAAACCACTAGCTACAGCTTGTAGCATTATAATATTTGAACTAGGCATGTTTTAGACGTTTATGTAATTCGTCAACAGCAATATTTATTTCCCTTACACGACCAACACGTATAGTATCAACAATAGTTAAAAGTTCATAGAATAATGAATCTTCCTGAACTATTTGCGGTAAAGTCTTGTAAAGTGGTTCAATAGTTTGCCCTCGGTGATTGCCTTTGGCATAAGGCCAAACATAAACATCCTTGTCAGAAGAAATATGTTCATTTATTGGATATGCTGAATGAGCTGTTGGAATTCCTTTTACAATAGCTCCGGGTTCTGTGGGAAATACATATTTTAACCCATAAATCAAGAACTCAGTAAATGAATTGATATTTACCTTTCTCTTCTTTGAATCAATTAGCCCTGCAATTTTACATCTATTTAATGCTTCAGATACTTCAGATGGACTTAAAAGAATAGCATTAGCAATATCAATATTACGCCAATCTATATCCTCTAATGCAATGATTTTCAGTAGCACTACAATATCTTGTGGTCGCATTCCATTATGCTTCTTCATAACTAGTATCTTTAATTCGCGATTCGCGAATAGCAAATATAGTATTAAAATTAGATCCAGCAAAAAGAAATCTTTCAGCACTTAATCTACTTGATATGAGCCTACTGAATCTAATAATATTTAAATATACACAAATAGTCTCATGATTAATACTGCGTTTTTATTTTTTATCAGAAGCAAAATAGCACCCTTATTTGAAATCAACTTACCATTTTCAAACTGTTAAGCCACAAAAAATCGAAAGTGAAGATTTTGTCAAGGGCGATGAAACCTTAAAACATATACAAGAAATCATCGCTTTGTATACCCTTGACAAAAGCGGAGCGGAGATTACATTTGCTTAAAAAGGTTGAAAATAGTGGGACTCTAACTTAGAATTCACGATTTGTTACTGTTAAACCAAGAATCAAGTGTAGAAATTGTTTTCTATTTCTACTCTTGATACCACTTACCAAAGGTTTTACAAATTGTTCATCTTTCTGAACAATTTGTAAAACCTAGGAATGAAAAAGGTCAGATTTCTCTGCCCTTAAATTTTACTTTCCCTTAGGACGTGGAGGGTTGTTTCCACGAGTGCCACCAGAAGGCTTGCCTGTTGTACTTGGACCATTTGGTGGTCTTACACCTGATTTTGGCATATAGATATATTTTGATGTAAATATCTAATGTCAAAACATATACCAAAATATCAAGTTAAGAAATCGTTTTCTATTTCTACTCTTGATACCTCTTTCCTAAAGGGTTTTGCTAATTTATCATCTTTCTGAACAATTTGTAAAACCTTTGTTTTGCAAAGAATTATTTTTGATTATCTCCAGAATATTTTGATTTTAGCTTTTTTGCCTCTTCTTGTGCAGTTTTAGCCTCTATCTCTTTTTGCTTTGCAATTTGCGAAGCTTCAAATATCTGCCTAATCTCCTCCTCCCTTTTGATTACGTAATCATTTATCTCCTTTTGATTCTCCTTATAGTATTCATCAATAGAAGTAGTTAAATCATAAGTATTTAATATATCTCTTCTTAATTCATTTAAACCGTAGCTTTTTAGCTTAAGGTATCGATACTTAAAATCGTTGGGTTGAATGGTTTCAATTGTATCTTTAAGCCTTTGATTCCGGCTAATGACAAAGAAGCAAACTGATATATTAAGTATAAAAAAGGCCATAGTACCTATAATCCATTTATGAGGCTGTTTGACCTCAATGTACCTTAGTGCAACCTCGTTTTGTTTGACACTAAGAATATTCTTGAGGTCTCTTAAGGATTCAGTAATTCTATTGAATTCGGATTCTTTCGATACACTAGCATAATTTAGTTTTTGAAGATGCTCTTTCATGCCATCAAGCTTATTGCTAATAGGCGATAGGTCAACCTCTGCATTATTTGCTGGGCGGTTAATCGTTTTCTTTAGGTCGTTTAACTGATTGGCTATCTCTTCAATTGCAGCTAATATTTGTTCTTCGTTTGTCATAGTTTATATATTTTACATTCCTTGGGTTAATCCTTTAGAAATAATTTTAACTACTGTTTTTGCAATTTTTAGGGTAGGTGAAAGGTTGCTACTTAATGATTTAAAGGCGAATTGTTTTCCAATTTCTGAACCCTTATAAGTCTTTCCATCCTTACTAAATGATACACCATATTCCAAGCCTGTTTTAGCATGTCTTAATATCTGCATATCAACACCCTGTAGTAATAAATTCTGTGCTAGATTGCTTAAGCTCTTTATTTCTGGCTGTCTAAGAATTCTATTAATTGTTTCTTTTAACAGCTCTTTGGTTTGATCATTCGTTTTACTCAAAGTCTTATCAATTCGATTTCTCTGTGCTAAGTCCTGAACTTTTGTTAAGCCATAATCATTCTCTATCTGTTTTGCCCACTGCACAGTCTTGGACTTACAGTAGAAATCGCTTACTGCTTTCCCATCAAAACCCACTCTGTTGGCAATGATATGGCAGTGTGTATGATCTCTATCGTTGTGTTTTATAATTACAAACTGATTGTTCTCCTTTGAAAACCCTGCTTTCTGCATAAATCGGTTTGCTATTTCCACCATCTTATCATTAGTTATGTTATCCTCCTTGGTGAATGAAAGCGAAGAATGCCAAACTGGTTTTGAAATATTAGTATTTTCGCCACAAATAGCATTAAATTCCCGAGTCAAACCTTTAGCATCTGTATAAGATAAACCGTTTAGATCAAGAATCTCAGGGGTCTTTTTATCCTGCAAACAGTAGTAAACTGCACCTTTAAAACCTGTACCTGTCTTAGTCTTTCCTATCATAACCTATCAGCTTGTCGATTACTACTTGAATTGCAGATAGTGTTTTATCGAGTTCGGTAAACATTCTATTTCCTTGGTTGTACTTCTTGGCAATTTGATTCAGGTTGTTAGCCAAGCCTACCAATGTTCTGTACATTTCCTTTTCCTCTTCTGTAAACCGTTTAAGTTTTATTTCAATTCCCAGAGCTGCTTCTCGTACAAATCGGGATTGAGTTCTGTTAACCTCTTTTGCTTTTCGCTTGATGAGCGACTGCTCAGCAAAAGAAAGTCGTACTCTGAAAATTTTTGTTCTCTTTAGGGCTGCCATAGGTTAAGGCTTACTTTATTTATCTTTTAGGTTTACGACCGAAGGGAGTAAACCCCATTTTCAAGCGAAGCGAGAAAATCGAGATAGGTCTACAAGACCACTATCTCGCTACTCCAAAGCTACTCCAAAGCATTCTTCATTGATATGATAGTGTTTATGCAATTGGAGTTTTTTTTGTGGGCAATAATTATTAGTTATTCCCTTCTATCATTACCTTCAAAAACAATATCATTTAGCATCTCTCTCATTCGGCTTCTTATTCTTGTTCCATAATGCTCTTCTATATCCTTGGGTTCATAGTTTGTTGAAACTATTGTTTTTAGGCCATATGATATAAATAAATCATACCTTTTGAATAGAATATCAGCCATTAAGTTTCTCTCATTTCCAAAGTATTTGATTAGCTTATTCTCCAAACCTAAATCATCGTAACACCTTGATAGGGGTTGACTATAATCAATAATACCTGAACTTCCTTTCCTGAAGCTTAGCAATCCATGTTTTAGTAGTTTTTCTTCTCCACCTAGCAAGTATTCTTGAACAACATCATTAGTGGGATGAAAAACAAACCGTTCAGGATGGTTAATTCTTTTTAGAAAATCGACGAATACTTTTAAGCAAATAGTTTTTCCTACTCCAACATTTCCTCTTAAGAGAATTCCTTTGCTAAGCTTATAGTTTGGAGATAATGCTTCAAAACGAGGGTCATTTAGGAAATACATTGAAAGAATGGAGTACACCCTTAACAGTTCATCATCGTAATGAAAGTTTGGGATCAATGTTTTACCTACATTCTTGATATCATCAAGAATCAACTGCAAGTTATAGACTTGAGGCTGCATGATCTTTTATTGTTGCTTGGTAGTTCTCGGTTAATTTTGGCTTTTCATTTGATTTTTCAGAAGATTTGCTTGATTGCATCATTTCTGCCTCTTTAAGTTTATGGCTCCAGTTTTCAGCACACCAACCACCATTCTGAAAATTCTCATTCAGTTCTCCCAAGAATGCCTTAAACCCATGAATTTTTTCGTGAGCTGCAACTTTATATTTTTTGTAAGATTCGAATTGCTGCCTGAAAAATTCAATTTTCTCAATTTCCTCCAAAATGCTTATAAAGTCTAAAATCTCATCGTATTTTTCAGCATTCTCAGTTTTATTGAACCCAAAATATTTTAAAACTTCAAGTCCTAATTCTTCATCGACCTCACCATCGTCTTTTTGTTTTTGTTTTTGTTTTTCTTTTTCTTTTTCTTTTTGTTTTTCTTGCGATATAGTATCCCTAGGGTATACATACCCCTTATATATGGTATCAATACCATATAAATACTGTATCAAAGTTTTATCCTTTACTTGATTTAACTCTTTGATTATATGTATTCTAACCTTTGGTGATGAGTTGTAATTGTACTTACTGAAGTTTGGAATGCAAATTTCTGAGGTTTGGATACTGAACCTAATTTTCCCTTTCTTCTCGAAAATTTTCAGAAGTTTTTCTATAGTATCTTTATTGTAGCCTGTTTCAAATTCCATCTGTTTGAGAGAAATCTCATATATACCGCACTGGCTTACCTTTGGATTGGTAAGTAGGTATATAAAAAAGAATTTCTGCTCTGGGGTTAGTTGTATTACCCATGAATCATTCCAGAAGCATGTCTGGATTGCTCTATACTTGGCAGGCATAACATTAGCTGTTGTTATGTTTGCACTGCTCCATTACTTTAGCTACATCGGTTGGATCATAGAATAGCGTTCCACCTATACGAGTAAAGGGTAATTCACCCTTATTTCGCATGTCTTGAAGTTTGCCTGGGGAGATATTTCCTAGAAGTTTTCTTACCTCATGGCTTCTAAGCCATTGTTTACCATTGTTCTCTTGCTTAAAGATAATTCCTTTTATCTCTTCAAGTAGTTCTAGTTTGAACTGTTTTAGTTCATCTTGGGTTACAACTGATATTGCCATAGTATATTTTTTTGTGGCAAAAATCAATTGTTTTGTATTAGTTTAATTTCAAATCTCTGTATTTATTTTTTTGAAATTGATTTACAGTAGATTACTAAATGATTTGAATTGTTTTGTTATTGATTATTATGAGTTAATTTGTATACTAAGTCATTTAAAGCAGATTGACATTCTGATGGATTATTTTTTATTTTTGAAATTCTTGAGTCCATAAACTGATATGGTTTGCCATCAACTTGCATGCAGTAGTTCTCTATAAAGGATGCAACTTGTGTTTGTCTTAGCCCTTCTACTTTGGTGTTTGCATATATTAAACCAAAAAAGGCTGATATTTCAGCTGGTGTAAACGGTAAAATGATTCCCTTATCTATTCCCATTAATTCGTTGTTGTTTAATAGATTAAATGGGTTTTCAGCTTTGTTGTACTTCTGTAAAATACTTAGAAAACGTTCAGTCTCAATTACTTTGTTTTCTGATGGAATCTTTGAATGTCTTATAATCAGTACTATATAACCGATTAAAATTATGGTAAATATCATTAAACCTAGAATGAGTCTAAGTAAGGGGTAAGGAAAAATAATGAATAATAGAAAGAAAGGAAGGTTTATCAATAAAACTGCTACTAAAACTGTTAGAATATTATGTTTCCTTTCGTAATAGTTAGTTAATTTGGACTCAGTAATTGCAATTTGACCTTTTACATAGTTTCTAAATAGCATTTCATTTTTTCTTACATAGCCTAATTTCCATAATTCTTTAAAGTGAAAATGCATTTTTTCACAACTGTTGTCGTATAACCCTAAAGCATTATAAACTCTTAATTTGACTAGTTTAAACGAGTCAACTAATATACTAGCGAATAGATTTCCTAGATTTCTTAGTTTTTTCATTTTGTAATAGTTTGTTTTTTAAATTAGCCATGTCTTCACTTACCTTACGCTCAACCACTTTAGCATAGATTTGGGTTGTTCTTATGCTTTTATGCCCTAACATTTGGCTAACCGACTCGATTGGAACTCCATTAGTTAGAGTTACTGTTGTGGCAAATGTATGTCTGGCAATATGGAAGGTAAGGTTCTTGGAGATTTCGCAAATTGTAGCGAGTTCTTTTAGATAAGCATTTGCTTTTTGATTGCTAGCAATTGGTATAACCTGATTCTTTGCTAATGCAGCTGGATGGTTTTTGTACTTATTGATTAGAGATACTGCTTTGGGTAAAAGTGGAATATTTGTTTTTGTGTTTGTTTTTGTTCTGTACGTCATAATCCAGTATTCTTTATCAATCCCAATGGTAATGTCTTCAGGGGAGAGTGAGGCAATATCAACGTAAGCAAGCCCTGTATAGCAAGCAAAAACAAAGGCATCTCTAATCATATCAAGTCTTTCAGATTTGATTTCTTTATTTTCTAATGCACTAAGTTCTTTTTCATCAAGGAAGTCTCTTTTCACTTCATGAATGTGTATACTATATCTTGAGAATGGATCTTTTGTCAGCCAATCATTCTTTAGGGCAAGGAAAATAACTTTCTTGAAGTTTTTAATGTATTTGGCCGTCGAGTTGTGATCACACTTTCTTTGAATTTTGAAAAAGTACTCTAACTCTGTAATAAACTCATGATTTAGTTGAGTAAGGTAAATGTCATCAGTATGATATTTGAACCTAATAAACTCTTTAATATGCTTTAAGGTAGTAATGTATCTTTGATAAGTTGCTGGTGCAAAATCCTTCCCAACTAGTTCTTTTAGTTTCTCATTGTGGTAGTTGAAGACTTCAACTACTGTCTTGCTTTTGTTTCCTTCTCCAATATATTCTCGTTTGATTTTTTCTGCTGTAATTAGCTCCTTCCTTTGAATCAAATCTGTTCTTATATCATAGATCCTATTCTTCACTGTATCAAGGTAATTATTGATTTTCTTGATATCGTCTTTATTACCCTTTGCTTGTCCTGCTTTATTCCATCTATCTTTCTCAATCTTTCTTTGGATTGAAAGTTCTGCTCTTTCGCCGTTGACTGTAATTCTTAGATAAATGGGAAGTTTGCCATCTGAATCTAGTTTATCGTTCCGAACGAAAAAGGATACTGCAAATGTGTTTTTTTGTTCCATGGTTTTTTAGGTAACCTATTAAACCAAATTTATGCAAAATATATTCAAAAAACAAAAATATTTTTAACGTTATAATCTATTATATATTAATTTGATACGAACAAATAGGATACCTATTCTGAGTGATTGGCTTTTGGTAACCTATTTGCTCATATATTATATGATTTATTATAATTTGTTTTGATTTGCCTAAAAACAAAAACACCCTAAAAGCGTATATTTTAGAGTGTTTTGCATTAATTTGTATTCGTTTTAGTGGAGCTGGAGGGAGTCGAACCCTCGTCCAAACAAGGAACCAATCTACTTTCTACATGCTTAGCATCTCTTGATTGTCGGGGTTAGACAGGCGAGAAGCGACCGAACCAACCCTTATCCTCTGTTGTTTCGCTGGGTGTTAGAGGTGTCTGCCCGAGCTATCCCTGTTGTTTTGGTGCCCCGTATACCGAAAACTACAGGGAGGAGTTTTCGGTGAGACATCTCGTTCCCTACCACCTAGGGCAAGGAATTAAGCTAATTCGCGTAGCGGATTAAGCAGCAAGAGCGTAATTTGATTCGCCTTATAAAGTTTG
>JAYTVX010000138.1:0-4916 GCA_043743775.1 Bacteroidales bacterium
GAAATACGTAAATTGCTACTGCTTTTTCTACCATAATCCTTCAGGTTTAATCGGTTCGGCAAAACCAAAATCTGAAGGATTTTTCTTTAAAGCTAATATTTACAAGGCTTTATATCAACAAGACAAAGAACTTTTTAACAACTATAATGATTTCATCTTAACTAGCAACTTGAATTAATTATGTTTTATTTTTCAGATTTACAAGCAAATAATTACTGATTTCAGAAATCAAAATCTCAATAAAGATAAACATATTTCTAGTAATAAGAACCGATCAAATCGGTAATAACCTTATGCTATTACCACAAATAATTAACCCCATCCATACTATAGACAGGGGTTATTAGGGTATTATTCTTAAGAGAGGATTAAAATCATTTCTTACTGTTTGGATTATACTTTCGGCTACATCTAGCAATAGAATATGCTGCAAAAAAACCTACGGCTTTATCTTTAGGTTCAATATTTGTTGAAATATTAGCTGAAGGGCCACTAAAAATGGGAATCTTAGGGAAGTATTCCTGGTTATAATCTGTAATAAAATTGAAATAATCTTCATTTATACCATCCATTTCTAGGGTAATCACATTACCATTTTGTACTATTTCGTCAATTTTAGATTTTTGTAACATATACACGGGGAATCCATCATAATACCCGCCATTGAAACCTGTATTATCGCCAATGTTATATTCATATATGCTATCGGTGAGCAACACCCCATCTTTATAGGCTTTCAAAAGATAGAAATTTCTACCTCCACCAATTTCTTGTGCAAATAGATTAATAACCCAACCGGTATTATCAGGAATACGATTATCATAGTCTATTTGAATAGAATCAATAGGATTCATTTTTTTCATGTACGATTGAGCCGAATATTCCTCAAAAACACCATCATCGTTAATGTCAACATGAGATATCATTAAAGTGTAGGTTCTTTCAGGAACGCCATAAACAGTTGAGTCCGTTTCATAAGTTCCTCTATTTATAGTGCTTTCGTGGAGTGCAAATTCATTGCTACCATCAGAAATAATTACAGTTGCGTTTGAAATAGTTTGTACAGGTTGTTTATACAATGCATCACCAGATATGGTCAATCTAACTTTATGTTTCATCGTATCGGTGGTAATTGAACCATCAACGACAAGCCTAGCGTATGTTGTATCCACAGGCATATTTATCGTCTCAGTGCATGAACCTAAAAAAACCATTAGAGGTATAGTTATAATAGAAATTATGGGGAAAATGTAATTATATGCTTTCATAAATTAAGATATTAGATTTTTTTCAGAAATTAAAATTATAGGTTATGCTAGGAAAGAATACAAATGGAAGATACATTCTTTGAGCAATCATTTTTTTGGGGTTATTCTTATCCTGAATAAAGTTAATAACCCAGTCGTTATGCCTTCCATATACATTGTACATCGAAAAAACCCATTCACCATGCCAAAATCTATTAGCCCGTTCCACACCCTTAAGGGTAAACGACAAATCAAGCCTATGGTAATCTCTCATCCGATAACCATTCCTGCTTGAATAAATTTTATTTACTGTATTGCCGTACTCAAATGTACCTATCGGTGCAGTCATGGGTGTGCCAGATGCATAAATCCAATTTGCCGATACAGTAAGGCGTTTGGTAAGTTCATAATTTAATATTACATTAATATTATTCGGTTTATCGTAAGGTGCTGGATATGTTTTACCATCATTTATCTCGGGTATTTTGCGTTTAACCTTTGAAAGGGTATAGCTAACCCAGCCGGTTAACTTACCATCGTTTTTTTTAATAAAGAATTCTACACCATAAGCGTTGGCCTTACCAGTTCTTACTTCACCTTCCATTCTTGGATTCATGAGGAGCGAAGCGTGATCTTTAAAATCAATAACATTATACATGTCCTTATAATAGGTTTCAATGGAGGCTTCAATAGCATTATTAAAAAAATTCCTAAAATAACCTATTGCGTATTGATCAGCTTTCTGCGGTTTAATGTTTGGACTCGATGGAAACCAAATATCGAGAGGCATCCCTCCGTTCGAATTGGACGCTAATTGCATAAATTGGGTTGTACGTGAGAAGCTGGCCTTTACCGACGATTTATTGTTAATGGTATAAATAGCTCCAAAACGGGGATCCAAAGCATGATAGGTATTGAATATTTCACCACTTGAGTAATACAAAGTATCAATAACCTTATAATTCTGATCAAACCTATAATTGGATGTTTTTCCAACATTTTGAAATATAGAGTACCTTAAACCATATTTTAAAGTGAGTTTACCCCCAATTTTTTGCTGGTTTGAAATATATGCTGCATGTTCAAATTCGTAATTCTTTGGATAAGGAATGGTTATGGTGCTAACATCACCTTCCATCCAAGCATTACATGGTGTAATATCGTGATAGGTTGATGAAATACCGAACCTTAATTCGTTTTCAGGAGTAAGAAAGTAGTTGAAGTCGAACTTTAAAGTATAATCGATTAAACTTGATTTCCAGAAATACTTTGAACTACCCTGATTCATTCCCAATGAATAATCGTATTTTGAAATAATGGCAGTTGTATTCGAAAATAATTGAGGCGAAAACAAGTGGTTCCATCTTAACGTAAAGGTTTTATTTCCAAATCCAGCCTCAGAACTGCCTTTTTGTCCAAAATTATCTCTTCCTAAATAAGCCGATAGAAATAAACGGTTATTATCATTAATTTGATGATTTATTTTGAGGTTCAAGTCGTAAAAATACATAACGCTTTTTCTTAAACTTGTGTCAGTAGCTAATGGGAAAAACAAATCGGCATATGTTCTTCGCGCCGAAATAAGAAAAGATGTTTTTTCATTTCCAATTGGTCCCTCGAGAGTAAGACGACTCGAAATAAGCCCTATTCCTCCAGTGGCTACAAATTTTTTATTATTCCCATCTTTCATGAGAACATCGAGTACCGATGAAAGTCTTCCTCCATAATTTGCAGGTATATCACCCTTATATAATTTCACATCACGGATGGCATCATTATTAAAAACTGAGAAAAACCCCATGAGATGAGAAGCATTGTATACAGTAGCTTCGTCTAAAATTATAAGGTTCTGATCAATTCCACCACCTCGAACACTAAATCCAGATGAACCCTCTGCTGTTGTTTGAACACCAGGTAACATCTGAATGGCTTTAATAACATCAACCTCTCCCATTAGCGCAGGTATTCGTTTGATGCTCCTCATCTCCAACCGAGATACGCTCATCTCAGGTTTCGTGACGTTTGAATTGGGCTTTTCACGACTAACAACAACCTCCTCAAGAACATGAGATTCGATGCTCAATTCTACGTTTATTGTTGCGCTCTCGGTTAGTTTTACAACTCTCTCCACCGAGTTATATCCCACAAATGAATAGATTAGTGTATAGGTACCCGGTTTAAGGTTTAATGAGTAGTAACCATAAATGTTGGTTGCAGCACCTTTATTCTCTTCCTTAACTAAAATAGTTGAGCCAATAAGAACTTCACCATTCGAAGCATCTTTTACATATCCGCTAATAGTAAATCTTCCATCAGAGCCATCTTCGCTAAATGCTTTTGCATGAAAATTTGTAAAGAAAAGTACGACTAGCAATAATTTTAAAATTTGTTTCATACCTATTAAATGAATTTTAAAGAAATTAATAACAATTATTTATCTAGTTTATTGTATTTAAATTATAAAAAATCAGGATAAACAATAAGCAATTTCTATGCCATTACAATCCTTAATTAGAAAACTTCCTTTTGAATCATGTTTATAAGATTTTACTACTAAAACCTTTCAACAAAGTTGATAATACTCCTTATCAATTCGATGGAAATTTAGAGTTATTTTTTGACTATTAATTGGAATAGTAGAATCAATCGTTTTAATCGAAATCCAATTGCATTTCCTCTTAATTAGAATTGAGCTATTTCTATTCATTGGATTTCGAAAAATCAATTCAAATCCGAGATACTCTTTATAGTATGAAGCGGTTAGGATAGGAGATTCAACCCAAATAGTTGTAATCCTATAATCATGAATTCTTAATGGACCCCGCAAGTAAAGAACACTGAATAGCCACTTTGGTATATTTATTAACATCTGTCCCAACATACTTTTTAACTAAACCAAAACAAATTTAAATTGAAAATTCAAGTTAGGAAAGACACATTCGACCAGGTGGGAAATAAAGGAGGTAAAAGCCGAAAAAAAGAGGTTGAATTGTTAGGTAATCTGATTAGATACAAATCACTTTCATTATTGTAAAAGAGAAATCCTAATGTACAGAACCGATTAACTTAAAAACTAAACAAAAAAGATTTTAGGTTGTTATTCTCAGACTAAATTGAATAACCAATAAATAACTATATGAACTACTATCAAAAGGCCAAGGATGTATACGATATGCTAGGCCAAGGACAAATGCTTGAGGCATTTGAAAAATACTATCATCAGGATGTTGAAATGGTAGAAGCAACTGGTGATGTTCGAAAAGGGAAAGATTTCAACCGTGAGTTTGAGAAAGGTTTTCTCGGTTCGATTAAGGAGATTCACGGCTTCGGAGTGAATTCAATTACATCCAATGAAACCGAAGGAGTAACAATGGTGGAATCATGGATGGAAGTTACTTTTCAAGGGGGAATGAAGGTTAAGATGGAACAGGTTGCCGTTCAACGCTGGAAGGACAATCAGATTATCCATGAACGCTTCTACTACAATGCTGGAAAGTAATTTTAACCCTTACAAGAAAGACACACCGGGTTAGGTGTGTCTTTTTTATATTACAGGTATCCTATTGATTAAGAAAATTATTAATCCATTGGGCAACAACCCTGCTCTGCATAGGAATATTTAAACTTTCAATTCCCGTTTTAACAGTTTGCTCGCCAATCCTGTTAGCT
>JAYTVX010000139.1:0-3503 GCA_043743775.1 Bacteroidales bacterium
TATATAAATAATTACATCAACGACCGAAAATCAATCAAATCAGTTAAAAAGGCGTTAGGAAAATCTAAACTGTCTAAAATTGAAAGTAAAAAAATACTAGCAATTGTTAAAGATGACATCAAACTAAACAAGAGAATTGAGCGACTTGAAACTATGCGAAACCTTTTCAAGTATTGGCATGTTGCTCATTTACCGTTTGCTCTTGTAATGCTAATTATAATGATCATACATGTTAGTGTGACTATTTTGTTTGGATACCGATGGATCTTCTGATATGGAACAGCAAATCGAAAGTTTTTTAATTTACTCACTGGCAGCAATTCTTTGTGTTGTTGCAGTGGTTTTTTACCTTCGTAAAAAAAGCAGAGAATCAAGAATCGTTGACGAGAAAATAAAGAAAGCGAAAGAGGATGGTCTTTACGAACCTGTTTCACTTCATCCCTACGTCGATGAAAATAGCTGCATTCAAACGGGAGCTTGTATTGCCGCATGTCCCGAGCATGATATTCTAGGTATAAGAAACGGTAAGGCAACCATTATTAATGCTTCCCAATGTATTGGTCACGGGGCTTGCTTTCATGCTTGCCCAACCCAAGCCATAAGTTTACGGATTGGTACTGAAAAACGAGGAGTCGATCTACCTCATGTGAGTCAAACTTTTGAGACTAATGTACCTGGAATGTTCATCGCTGGGGAATTAGGAGGAATGGGTCTTATTCGAAACGCAGTAGAACAGGGCAAGCAAGCAGTGGAAAATATCGCTAAATCCCTCAAGAAAAATCATCACGCCTCCTACGATCTAATTATTATTGGAGCAGGTCCTGCTGGAATATCAGGCAGCCTTAACGCAAAAAAACATGGCTTAAAATTTCTTCTACTTGAACAGGATACGCTTGGGGGAACCGTATTTACTTTTCCACGAAAAAAAATTGTAATGACCGCTCCCATGGATCTGCCTCTTTTTGGAAAGATCAAACTTTTTGAAACGAGTAAAGCAGAACTGCTTGACCTATGGCATACTGTTATGGATAAACATAATATCTCTGTTACCGAAAACTCTAAAGTAGAATCAATCGTTTCTGAAGAGGGTATTTTTAAAATCTCAACCATTAAAGGGGAGCAATTTACCTCGGCAACTGTTTTGCTTGCTATTGGTCGTCGTGGAACACCTCGAAAATTGAATATTCCAGGTGAAACGAAAGAAAAAGTTGCGTATCGCCTTTTAGAACCTGAAGATATATCGGGCAAACATATTATTGTTGTAGGCGGAGGCGATTCGGCTATTGAATCGGCCTTACTGCTTGCGGACCAGAACCATGTGATTCTCTCTTACCGGAACGAGGTTTTCAACCGACTTAAACCCCAAAACAGCGCTGCCTTGAATACCGCAATGGCATCAGACAAAATTGATGTTCGACTGAAATCAAACCTTTTATCAATTGAGGACGAGACAATTCTGCTTTCGGGTGTAAACGAGAACGAGAATATTTCATTAAAGAATGATCTTGTATATATATTTGCAGGAGGTGAACTCCCAACCCAATTTTTGGAAAAGGCAGGAATAAAGATTACAAAGAAATTTGGCGAAACGGTTATGAAGCATAATTAAAGTAAAAAGATAAAGTTTACGTTTTAATTTAATGGAATTAACATGTTGGCTAGGTCATTAAAAATAATAGGTTTTACTATTTCGATAATGTTGCCATTTCTAAGCGCAACAGCTCAGCTCTCACCCGGTGAGTTATCAAATTCTCATGCTAAATTTGAAGGTATTTCTAATTGCACCCAGTGTCATGTTTTAGGAAATAAGGCATCAAGCGAAAAATGTGAGAATTGCCATACTGAGATCCAAGAGAGAATCAAACTTAAAAAGGGATATCATGCTTCGGCTGAAGTCATTGGAAAGCAATGCTTCGATTGTCATAGCGAGCATAACGGTAAAAACTTTAAGCTAATTAGGTTAGATGTAACAAAGTTTAACCATAACACGACTGGGTTTCCACTTTCCACGCCTCATGCTAAAAAAGCGTGTGCCGATTGCCACAACTCAAAAGACATAACAGATCAGAAACTTAAATCCAAGAATAATACCTATTTGGGTGTTGGTACGGAATGTTTAAATTGTCATGCTGATTACCATCAAAAAACACTTTCCTCAACTTGTTTAAACTGCCATAATCCCGAATCATTTAAACCAGCATCAAAATTTAATCATGCCAATACAAAATTTCCACTGATTGGTATGCACAAAAAGCTAGATTGTCTGAAGTGTCATAAAATTGAAACCATTAATGGGATAAAATCTCAGCATTTTAAGGGTATTCAGTTTAGTAATTGCACCAGTTGTCATCTAGATCCACATAAGAATCAGTTTGGACAGAATTGTCGTCAATGCCATAGCGAGGAATCATTCCACATAGTTAAAGGAAAAAACTTTGATCACAGTAAGACAAACTTCCCCTTGGAGGAGAAACACCAAAGCGTTGACTGCAAATCGTGCCATAAAACAAAACTTACGGATCCTATTAAACATGACCGTTGTACCGATTGTCATACCGATTACCACAACAACCAGTTTGTTAAAAATGGCATTTCTCCTGATTGCTCCCAATGCCATTCTGTAAAAGGTTTCGACACTACCTCTTATACCATTGGACAGCATAATTTAAGCCCATTCCCTCTACTCGGTGCTCATACAGCAAAAACATGCAGTGAGTGTCATAAAAAACAGGAGAAATGGAGTTTCAGGGATATTGGAAAGAACTGCAAGGATTGTCATACCGACTACCACAACAACCAGTTTGCTAAAAACGGAATTTCACCTGATTGTTCTCAATGTCATACTGAGAAAAGTTTTGATTTTGTTACCTATACTTTTGAGCAGCATAATAAAAGTTCCTTCCCTCTCATAGGTTCACATATTGCAACAGCATGCAATGAATGTCACAAAAAACAGGAGAAATGGAGTTTCAGGGATATCGGAAAGAACTGCAAGGATTGCCATACCGATATCCACAAAAACTCGATCCCATCAAAATACTATCCCGAAGCAAATTGTAAATATTGTCATAATGAAAACCAGTGGGCAAACGTTTCATTCGACCATTCCAAGACTGGTTTCGACCTAACGGGTGCTCATAAAAAACAAAGCTGTAAAGAATGCCACTTTACGAAAAGCCCTACTGGCATTGAGCAACAAAAATTCGCTGGATTATCAACTAGCTGTTCAAGTTGCCACACTGATAAGCACTTTAAGCAGTTTGAAAAGAATGGTGTAACGAATTGCACAGAATGCCATAGCACAGAATCATGGAAAGATTCTAAATTCGATCACAATAAGACTGCTTTTAAGCTTGATGGGGAACATATTAAAGTCCCTTGCGTAAAATGCCACAAGCAACAACAAGAAGGATCTTCTTTTTACGTTAAGTATAAACTAAAAGAATTCAAATGCGAATCCTGTCACTCTTGATTATCGCCGCAATGCTATTTTTTTTTAAACA
>JAYTVX010000140.1:0-2307 GCA_043743775.1 Bacteroidales bacterium
CGTAACTCAAAAAACGAAATTGTATTTGCCGTATATGAAAATGGGGCTACTGTAAACATTGCGAAAGGAGCAAAAGGAGCAAAAGGTGGCTTTGCAGTGGGTGGACTTACCAGCAAAAGTAATGTAGCCGGACTAAATTTTCTAAATATCACTACTGATAGCACGCGCATCTACATCGATGATTTCCCAACGGGCAAAGGTGCAAAGGGTGGTTTTGCAGTTGGGGGTCTCACCGGCCAAGGAAAATCGGTTGGTAAGGATTACTTTAAGGTTACACCTGACACGAGCTTTTTCAGTACTAATATATTCACTACATCCAACATTATTTCAACTGGAAATATTAGTTCTGGTGGAGGTATTGCTTCTGCCCCTGTTACTGATATTGAGGGAAATATATATCAAACCGTCAAAATCGGCACTCAAACTTGGATGAAAGAGAACCTAAAAACAAGAAAATATTCAGATGGAACGCCAATTGATCCGATGAGTGTGCAAGCATATAATAATACCTCAAACATCGATACTGTAAATAATTATGGTTTGCTGTATACTAGCTCTGCAGCAATATCAAACCAAACATTAAATGTTTGCCCCGATATGTGGCATATTCCAAATCAAAATGAATGGGACTCTTTGATGATCTATGTTGGTGGCCCATACTGGTCAATAAGTCCTATTATTACAGGGTTAAAACTTATGGAACCTGGTGTTACCACAGATCTTACTGGTTTTTGGGATAAAAATCTATACCCCAATAATGCTTCTGGATTTTCAGCGCGACCTGCTGGTTCAGGAAGTCCCAGCACTACTTGGTTTTTCTATAATATTGGTAGTATAGCAGAATGGTGGGTTCAAGGAAATGGTCAAGGTGTTATGCTTGATGGTAATACGGGGGAAGTTAGGTATACTGCAGCATCAATTAATGCATTTTCTATAAGGTGTATAAAAGGGGCTCCAATGCCCTCAAAATAAGTTGAAACAATAAAACCCCAAAGATTTATATGAGGGAAACACTTTTAGGATAGTATAACAAATGGATATTTCAATATTTCAGATTCTTATAACCTGTCTAGGCAATATAACCTGACAGGTTTTTTTTAATTAATTATTCGAAGTGATAACAGATCTCATAGAGTTGATATTTTCCGCAGAACTTCTTACTGATCAAGTAAACTTTGAATACCAGTAAGCAAAAATAATTAGAATTGTTATCTTGTGCTTAATATTTTGTCATCAAAAATCAATATGGATACAACAAATAAAAAGAAGATAGTAAACGACCCTGTTCATGGGTTTATCAATATACAACATCCAATAGTTTTTGATTTAATTGAACATCCCTACTTTCAACGGCTAAGGAATATCAAGCAATTGGGGTTAACCTACTTGGTGTACCCCGGGGCGAACCATAATCGTTTTCAGCACGCATTGGGGGCTTTGCATTTGATGAGCGAAGCAATAACCGTTCTTCGCTCTAAGGGGCATTGTATCAGCGACGAGGAGGCAGAAGCAGCCAGTGTAGCAATACTTCTACATGATATAGGACACGGTCCATTCTCCCATTCATTGGAGTACAGCATTGCTAAAGATATCAGCCACGAAACGATTAGTCGATGTTTTATTCACTGGTTAAACAAGGAGATGGATGGGCGATTACATATGGCGATAGAGGTTTTTGAGGATACTTATCCCAAGCGATTTTTGCATCAGCTCGTTTCGAGCCAGCTCGATATGGATCGTCTCGATTATCTCCGGCGCGACAGCTTTTTCTCGGGGGTTACAGAGGGAACCGTTGGAGTTGAAAGGATAATTAAGATGTTAAATGTAGTAAACGATCAGCTAGTTGTTGAGGCAAAAGGGATTTACTCTGTCGAAAAGTTTTTAATTGCCCGTAGGCTGATGTACTGGCAGGTATATCTTCATAAAACAGTAGTTGTGGCAGAGCAAATACTCATTAAGATGTTGCAACGAGCAAGGGAATTGGTTCGGAAAGGGGAGGAGTTGTTTGCTACACCATCACTTAAGTATTTTTTGAGTAACGATATTACGGCAAAGAATTTTTTAGTTTCAACTTTAGCGAATAAACCCTCGGATGCATTAATCCATTTTGCCAATCTCGACGATAATGATATTATGATTTCTGCAAAAATGTGGCGAAATCATAACGACATCGTATTATCGAAGCTTGCCGAAATGATTGTAAACCGAAAACTACTTAAGGTCGAATTGAGAAGTAAACCTTTTGATTCCGAAAGAATCGATTCTATTCGCCAGCAGGTAAATATTTCTTTCCCTGACTACGTAAAA
>JAYTVX010000141.1:0-10370 GCA_043743775.1 Bacteroidales bacterium
TTACTCCAAGAGGAAGGAGGTAGCGCTGGAGGAGGCCATTTAATGGCCGTCAAACCCCTCTTTGCTCCGTTCCGCTACGCTCCACTGCACAAAGAGGGGGTTAAAAACAGTAAACAGTATTTAGGACTTAAAATAAAGTGTAAATTTGAAACAGGATTAATAAATAGAAAGTGTAAACTTTTTTTAGGACGAGTCAAATAGAATAAACCTAAATATTACAGCATGGCAACGATTCCCACAAAAGTTCAGGCTCGACTAACAAGCGGTTTAAAGAAATTTCAATCAATTGTATCATCTGCTAGAACCAAAGACATCAATGAATCAGATACGGTTGTAATAATTACAGACATACTTTCTGATCTTTTTGGATACGACAAATATTCTGAAATCACATCCGAGCAAGCAGTAAAGAAAACATTTTGTGATTTAGCCATTAAGATTGATGGAAAAGTTCGTTTTATAATTGAAGTCAAAGCAGCGGGTTTAGACCTAAAAGAAGATCATGTTAGACAAGCAGTTGATTATGGTGCAAATGCTGGGGTAGATTGGGTAATACTTACCAATGGAAGTAGTTGGAAAGTTTTTAAAATCATATTCGGAAAACCTGTTAGTAACGAATTAGTTTATGAATTCGATATTACGCAACTGAATGTAAAAAAAGAAAACGACCTTGAACTTCTATATTATGTTTGTAAAGAAAGCTTAGGAAAATCGGTCTTAGCAGACTTTCATTTGCAGAAACAAACATTCAGTAAATTTTTTGTTGGACAACTGATTCTTTCAGAACCTATAGTTGATTCAATAAGAAAAATCATGAAAAAGCTTTATCCTGAAGTTAAAGTTTCGAATGAAGAGATTATGCAATTAGTTAAAAATGAAGTTCTGAAAAGAGAAGTACTGGAAGGGGAAAAAGCAGAAGATGCTAAGAAGAAAATAAATAAAGCATTTAAGTCTTTGGCGAAAGAAACTAGCATAAAGGCTGACAATACAACTATTTAATTATACGTTGCTTCGTCGAGCCTGATATACTATCCGTCTTTAGTTGTTATTAGGATTTGAGAACTTAAAAAACAACCCTACCCCAACCCCTTGAGAAGGGGCTATAACAGATTGTAGCAAGTCGTTTTTTTATAGTATTAATAAACCCCGCTAGCGCGGATTTAGCTTCGCTGAGCTCATCTTGTTTGTTTGTAATCCGGGCTTCTTAGAATAGACCCGAAAAGATTTTCCTGCCCGCAAACCCAAGCTGGGCTTAGGCTTCGTTCCAGCAAAGACCGTTGTGAACAAAATATTTAATAAACTGTTTAATAGATAATTAAATGAGCATTAATAAACCTAAATATTAACACTATGAAAAAGATAATTCTATTGGTAATATGTATTCTTTTTGGGTTGATGTTCATTAATTCGGGGTTAAACAAATTCTTTAACTACATGCCCACGCCCGATAAAATGCCAGCAGGATTGGTTAATTTAATGTCGGCATTTATGCAAATAGAATGGCTATTACCGCTGGTTGCTGTTGTGGAAATTACAGGTGGGACACTATTCATCTTTGCTAGAACAAGAGCGCTTGGAGCTATAGTTATTCTCCCTATAATGGTTGGCATACTGCTCACCCATGCAATCAATGCGCCATCGGGTCTTCCATTGGCTCTAATCCTTTTTGCCATTAACCTTTGGGTGATATTCGACAACCGCCATAAGTATTTACCAATGATTAAGTAATAATCAGTTCTCCCCTGCTAAGCGTAGTTTTCAAACTACGCTTTTTTATTGTCTTAAGCAAACAACCCCAACCCGTTACTCCCTTTGGTCGTGAGCTCGCTTACGCTCGGTTGAGAAGGGGCTATAACAGATTTTACCAACTCCGTTTATATAGTATTAAACCCATAATTGGATGCTCGGTTACACCTCCTTTTTAAGGGGGAAGGGGGTTCTTTCATATGGGGCTAAACAGAATTTTCCTACGCGATTGTTTTTCGTATTTAGCAAACATCGATTTTATGGCACACATGACTTTCCCCCTTGCTAACAGGGCTGGTGGACTTTCCCTAAATGTAGGTAACAAATTGGCTATCATTCCTATTAAACAAATATTTAGCATTTAGAAGTGGTCCCTTGTTTATTTTTAAGAAGTCATTGATTGTACCATTTAAAAAATTAGCCCCATGAAAAAATTAATCGGAATGCTCCTCCTGTTGACCATTCAGCAAGCGCTACTTTTTGGTCAGGAGAACTTGGCCAATGTGTTTAGCGTTGATTTCAATGATTCAATCTATAAGTTCGAGATTGAAAAAAGAGCCAATTCTTTTACTATTAAATTCTTCAACCCGAAGGATACTATAAAAAGACTAGAGGCCATTTTTTCAATTGAAGATCATGTTGCGCTTGTAGGTGCAGTAATGAAAATTGCAGAGAAGAATTATGCTGAAGCTAATAAAATTGCAGATAAATTATACGAAATCTATTCATACCGACAGAATACTAACGAGCTACAATCGAAAATAAACATTTTTGAGAACGATAAGGGCGCTAATATCGGAGTATTAAGCTTAAAAGGAACAACTGTAAGAGCGTATTTAATACCCAGAAAGAGGACTGATAAAATATCTTTTAATCGAGAAAAGAAAGAGAGGCAAATTATCGCTGTAAAATGGAAACAGTGCTCAGACTCATTGAAAGGAAAATCCGGTGACTCATTAATTAAGATCAATCATCGCTGCAATAATTTATACCGAAAGATGACAGGTGCGAAGCTTTATAAGCCCCAAAAGGGAATCAACCGGTTTAAGAATCTAAAAAAACTATATATAGATTCTACATCATACATTAAACTCAACGGAATTCCAGTTAAACTTGAAATAGATTCTGTTGATATTATTTTTGAAAATGGGATCATAAAGGATATAATTGTAAGGACGCATTTGAAGGAAAAAAATAATAATATATCTGGAACAACGTTCAATTTTTCCAATTGGGGGTATATCCCTGTTAGGAGTGGGTCGGACATTGATGCATTATCGTGTAAGGAGAAAAACTACCTCTCATCACTCTACAGTAACGATTCTATTTTTATAATTGATCTTGCCCAGATTATCAGTTACAACCGAAAGATAGCATTCTCATCAGGAACATACATACCAAAAGATACCGCTATTTATATTAATAAAGAGAAAGCGTTTGTGCATCTAAAGAAGCCAACGATGTCGGAAAATTTTGACATTCGAGTATTTACAGATGCTTTAGGGTACAACAGGAATGCTCCGAATGGAATAGTACAAAGTGAGGCTCAATTGAATTTTTGTTTGAATCAATGGAAAAATCGCTTTACACTCGACAAAATCTGGCGAAAAGGTGTTATTATTAAGAATAAGCCGATAAACAGATTTCAATTTCTGATGTTTAATAGAATTTCACCCTATTTTAGAATTTCAAAAATAGAAAAATCGAATAACCAATTACCAATTGATACCGTTTCGAAGCAAGGAGATTTAATGGATATTTTTAAGTATGCCCATTTGGATGTTGGGACTGAACTTAATATAGTAACCTTTCGAACAGATAGTAAACTATTTACAGGGAATATTGCAGGAGGTGTTTTACGCACTAAGATTGGAAATGAACCTATTGAGGCAAATAATTTTAATGTATCAACCATATATTTAAATCCAAATCTAGATTTAAAGTTTTTTGAGTCGAATAAGATCGATTTTAATTTGCGTTATGGAGCATATGTAGCTTGGAAAGTTACTCCTATTGACTCGGTTGATTTAGCAAATGTTAAAACTTCACTTAAAGCATACGCGTTTGATAAAACACATTGGTGGGGTTATTTTCAGCAAACAATTAATCTGCATCCTGGCGGGAATAATCAGAATTCAATATTTATCCGATCGGCTCAATATTTGAGTACAAAAAATAATTACTTTACTTTCCAGATAGGTTACTCTGCTTCATTAAGTAAGTTATTTAATTTTTAAATGCATTTCAATACTACCTAAATTTTCTAATTGCTAAGCGTAGTCTCAGGACTACGCTTTATTATTGTCTTACTCACCAGACATAAACAAACCCTACTCTACCACCAGCCCTTGAAGGGGGCTAAGACTATCAAACAAGAAGAGCCTACCCCTTGAAAATGGGCTATAACAGGTTGGATCAAGTCTTTATTGGATGCTCGGTTACACCCCCTTTCTAAGGGGGAAGGGGGTTCTTTCATATGGGGCTAAACAGAGTTTCAAAAACTGTTTGTTCATCGTACTTCGCAACACTTTTTGGATAGATAAAGGGATCTCACTAATACTTTATGCACGGCATTAATGCGGAGTTTCGTGGTCGAGTTTCAGTGCCATAACGGGGTGTTCCCGCACCTGTCCCTGCATCGGTTGGATTACCCAAAACCGCTGTGCTTGTACTAATACTCGCATACCCATACCCCGAGTTGAGCGTTACCGCTCTTAACATATTTGTGCCTGAGGCGTAAGCCGCTGTTCCGGTTAAACTCGTTGTGGAGATGGAGTGTAGATGTCCGGCATCGGTATGTGTATGTCCGGCATCGGTATGCTTGTGGCCCTGCAGCTGATCTGACTGAGGAGAAGCAAAAATACGGTTTTTATCCAGTCCCCTACTATGATCCCAACCGCGAATAAATTCCCCCCGCAGATCTGGAAGATTGAAAGTAGTATTACTACCATCCCCCTGGCCGAAAATAATTCCAATAGCAGCAAATAATTCTGGATATTGGCTTCTAAATATTTGCTGACCATCACATTCGAGAAATCCACTGGGTGGTGTGCTCCCTGCAAAATAGATAACCGTTCCTGCCGGAAGGGTAGAGCAGTCCCATTTGGTCCCGTTATAATAATAGTAACCCTTCAAATCGGTATCGAAAACCTGCATGCCAATAACCGGAGAGACGATTGCGATTCGCTGTACGGTTGTCATTCGTGGCATAATAAAACCCGAACTACTGCTTGTGATATCTAAAGCCCCAGCAGGGGTATTCGTTCCAATTCCAACCCGCGTCCCATTATCGAAGATAATCCCAGAGACAAGCTTTGTCCCGTTATTTCTAGGAACGTAATTGATAGCAATATCGTTTGCAATAAAACCCTCAACGTTAACCTCAGTTATTTGGGTAGGTTTGTTACTTAAGTCATCAAAATTTCCAGTTGTAGCCACAGATGCGAATGTTGGTTTGCTCGTAATCTCGCCCCAGCTGGGAGAATAGGTAATCGGCCGATACAGTCCGGTATGATTCCCCCAGCCGTAAGCTGTGTTCCAATTGGTCATATTACTGGCGGTAATGGCATTTGCAATGTGGGAGGTGCTCATTGCATCAGAAATGTTGTAACCTAAAAGAGATGTGGGTTTGCCTGTTAAACCGCTCCATGTACCATCAAAAAGCGAAGGCTTATTGGTTAAATCGTTATAGCTACCACTAAAACCATTACCAGCTCTAAGGGCATATAGTGCATATGGAACGCTTAATAGCTGACTTGTTCCCATTTCAATTCCATCTACCGTGACTTTTATAAAATAGGTTTTGTTTGCCCAATCCAGGCTACCTAATCCTTCCAATTTGCTTCCGATATTCAGGTTAACAACTCCTTGAGCATTGGTGGATATAACATGTGTTTCTGCAAAAACACTTGCACCACTTGAACTGCCCTGAAGAACATTTATAACTATAGTTACATTCTGGTTAACTTTTAGGTTTCCGGAAGCATCGCGAAGAACGGCTTGGTAATTGAACTGCTCTGGAGCCTGTGCGTAAAGCCCTGTAATGAAGCATATCACTACAACCAAGATTATGGTGAATGTTTTCATGGTGTATACTGTTTAGTGAACTTTTGATTTTCTACCAAAAAAAAGACTATTGCTGTTAAAGAGATACTGAACTTTTAAAAAAGGGAACAATTAATACAGATCAAACAATACTTCTTTTCAAAATTCTTGCTACGAATGGGTTAAGTAAATAATTAGCTCAAAAACGAAAGGCAATATAAAATTTCAATTAACAGTGTCACAATTTACAAAATAAAAGGTGTGAATACAATATTATCTTCTGTTAAAAATGCCCCAGTAGGGCTTAGGCTCCTCTGCCTAAGTCCTAATATTCATAAAGGCTGTGCCTGTTACCTCGCGCCGCAAAATATTTAGTGCATGTAATCAGCAGCATTACGTGCGGCGCGGGGTTCAGGGTGCATTACTTTTACCAAAATGCTGCCACTACGCGGCTTTGTGAACCCACAGCTGGACTTAGGCTTCGCTCCAGCAATGGCCGAGGTGAGCAAAATATTTAATAAACAGTTTAAAAGATAATTAAATGAGCATTAATAAACCTAAATATTAACACTATGAAAAAGATAATTCTATTGGTAATAAGTATCCTTTTTGGGTTGATGTTCATTAATTCGGGGCTAAATAAATTTTTTAACTACATGCCCATGCCCGATAAAATGCCAGAAAGATTGGTTAATTTAATGTCGGCATTTATGCAAATAGGATGGCTTTTACCGCTTGTTGCCGTTGTGGAAATTACCGGGGGAATGCTATTCATCTTTGCTAGAACTAGAGCGCTTGGGGCTATCGTTATTCTTCCTATAATGGTTGGCATACTGCTCACCTGCACCATCTGGTCTTCCATTGGCTCTAATCCTTTTTGCCATTAACCTTTGGGTGATATTCGACAGCCGCCATAAGTATTTACCGATGATTATGTAATGATCATTTATCCCTCAGCTAAGCGTAGTTTCCAAACTACGCTTTTTAAATAAAGATTACCTCCGCTAACTCGTATTTGCAATCCATGCTATTTCTTATTAAATTTAGTACCTGTAATGTTTTGCGCTTCGTCCTAATTGAGTAAATAATAACTAAAGTATAAACAACTAACTTTCAATCCTATGAAAACTATTAAAGCAGCATGTGCTATTCTAGTAATTTCAATCTTATTGTCAGGTTGTGGTATTCAACGCGCTATTGTTCTTAATACAAATAATAATGTTACCAATGTTGAATTAAGCAAAAAGAACTTTAAAGTTATTGATAAAGTTTCGGGAACTTCCACTGCAACTTACATTTTTGGCATTGGTGGCTTAACAAGAAAATCATTAATTGAAAATGCTAAAGCGGAAATGCTTTCAAATTCACATTTAGAGGGTAATGCACGAGCAATCGTAAATGTTTCGGTAGAGGAACACTTTAGGTTTTATCTCGTGGTTTTTAAAAGAACAATTATAGTTAATGGATATGTAGTTGAGTTTACAGAATAACAAGCCCCAGTTCTGCATAGGCTCTGGTAGTAGCCGAGCGAGATCTGCCTCAAAATTTTATTGCTAATTTTAGCTTAATTCAACAATAAAACGGTGCGAGGAAAAAGATTTTTCTTTATTTTTGAATTACTATTAACCCTTAAATTATACTGCTATGTCTAAGGAAAAAGTTAATAAGGAGAAACTGACCGGAAAGGAACCTCTTAAAAGTTTAAAAGAAAAGAGGGCTGCAAAACAAGCAAAACGTAACGATAAAAACAAATAGTATCATTACGTATCCTGTAAGTCATATTTGTAAGCGTAGTTTTCCAACTACGCTTTTTTATTGTCTTACCTTCTGAAGGCGGGCGACCACATCCAGAAATATCCGCAGCTTAATGCGCGTGGGCCCACCAAAACGGCGAGCTGGGCAGGGTTTGAGGGTGGTTTGATCTTTTGGTATCCAACAGACTGACAGGTTATGCCTAATCCGTATCTACTAAAACAGGTTATAACCCCTAGGAGTAAAAAGGAAGAGATCTTACCTCCTCCTAAAAGATAAAAGGATTTCTCTTTTCTTTTTTAAAATGTTAAAACCTAAATAAAAAAGTTGTTGTATCTTGAAATGGTTTTTGCTTTATAACACAATTAGCTATGCAATAAACTGGAGTATCAAAAACATTCAAAGAACGAAAAAATGAAACCTAATACAGCTACCCCAACCCCTCAGAAATCACTTCGGTTGTTACCGGGAGTGGTTATCGTGGTGCTTCAATGGATTATTCGGTTTTTAACTCCTATGGTTATTCCCGTCGATGAGGCGGTAATGTTCGGAGTGTTTGGTGGAATTTTAGGTGGATTGGCTATCGCTGTATGGTGGTTGTTCTTTAGCCGAGCACCGCTATTCGAGCGATGGTGCGCCATTGCATTGGTTATTCTTTCGTTGGTATCAGCATCGCACTATATCCATATATCGATTGCAACAGCGAATATGGGATTGATGTTTACTATATACTCAATCCCCGTAATGAGTCTCGCCTTTGTAATCTGGGCTGTGGCCAGCAGTCGTCTCTCCGGGGGGCTTCGACGTATTACAATGGTTGTAACTATCGTGTTAGCATCAGGATTCTGGACACTACTCCGAACTAATGGCATGACTAGCGATCTCCATAACGATTTCTCGTGGAGGTGGTCAAAGTCTTCGGAGGATCTGTTCATGGCTCAAACCAGCAATAAAACTACTACTCCCGACAAAGGGGTGGAAACTGGCCCTAACTGGTCGGGCTTTCGTGGGCCCAGTCGTGATGGAATAGTTCACGGTGTACGAATTGCGACCGATTGGAAAGCATCTCCACCAATCGAGCTTTGGCGTCGACAAGTTGGTCCAGGTTGTTCATCCTTTGCCATAAATGGGGATCTCCTATACACCCAGGAACAGCGAGGTGATGACGAAGCGGTTACCTGCTATAGCTTAACCACGGGCAAACCTGTTTGGATACACAATGATAAAGCTCGATTCTGGGACTCACACGCAGGTGCTGGTCCGCGAGCAACACCCACCCTAAGCAATGGTTTTATCTACACCATGGGTGCAACGAGTATTCTGAATGTACTCGACGCTAAAAGCGGCAACGTGATTTGGTCGAGGAACGCAGCAACCGATACTAAAGTTGAACATACAGGATGGGGCTTTACGGGTTCACCCTTGATTGTTGATAGTACAGTAATTGTTGCCGTTTCGGGCAAACTTGCAGCTTATAGCATTGCTACTGGTCAACCACGATGGTTTGGCCCAGATGGAGGTAAAGGTTACAGCTCGCCTCAGCTATTCACTATCAAAGGGATCCCTCAGGTTGTGCTATTGAGCGATGTTGGCGCAACAAGTATAGCACCTTCCGATGGTAAAATTTTATGGCAATATTCATGGCCCTCACAGGATCGCGTCCTACAACCAGCACGAACAGAAGAAGGTGATTTTCTTATCAGTAACGCTATGCCATATTGCATTCGACGAATTACAGTTGAAAACGAACCCGATGGATGGAAAATAAAAGAACGCTGGACATCTGAAGGGCTTAAGCCTAATTTCAATGACTTTGTCGTTCATAAGAACCATGCATATGGATTTAATGGTCGCAGCCTTGCATGTATTGACATTAAGGATGGCAAACGCAATTGGCAAGATGGACGCTACGGGGGACAAATTATTCTATTAGCTGATCAGGACTTAATACTGGTGCTTTCGGAAAAAGGTGAGCTCGCGCTTGTTGAAGCAACTCCCGATAAGTTTAAAGAGCTAGCTCGATTCCCCGCAATTAAGGGTAAAACATGGAATCACCCTGTATTGGTTAATGATGTTCTAGTGGTTCGAAACGGTCAGGAGATGGTTGCATTTCGGTTGCCCCTCCTTGGCAATAAAAGCCTCCTCTAATAGGGAGTTATACCAGATTGTACCAGAACGAATTTTTATGGTTCGGTACAATCCCTTTAGGATGCATCGTTATAGGTAGTATAAAGCGAAAACAACCTAAAAGATATAAAATGAACAAAAGTAGAATGTGATATTACCAAATTAAGTATTAATCCTAAAACTAACAGCTATGGTAAAAGAAAAAGAAACCAAGGAGAAATCCACCAAGAAGGCTCCTTTAAAAACCCTTAAAGAAAAGAGGGTAGAAAAAGCAAATAAACGCAAAGAGAAAAACAAATAAATCAATACTTGCTTTTGTTTGTCTTTTTTTATTTATTACTAAATATTTCTAGCTAAGTGACTGTCTGAAAATAATTTTTCGCGTGCTTTGCGAGAACTATTTTTGACTTTTCAGACAGCCCCTTTTTTTTAATAAAGATTATCTCCTAGCCTTCCCCTATGTATAGGGAGAAATATCGAAACAAACTATTACCTGTATGAATAAAAAGTAGTGGAATAGACTTGCCATCAAAAGATATTTCACGCAACCAGATACACGTTTAAATCATCTTAGGAGTATTGATGTAACCTGAACCAAGATGAGAACAAAAATAATACTGGGTTTCCTCCTAATTCTTTTTGGTTTGTTAGGCTGCTTTAAAGATGACAATAGCTACCGATCAAGTGGAAAAATAATTGGG
>JAYTVX010000142.1:0-11951 GCA_043743775.1 Bacteroidales bacterium
AATATAACAACTTCAAAAGCAGTAAACGTAAATTTATATTTTCAGCCTTCGCTCAATATCTTCAATTTGACTCTTAAAACGCTTATCGGTATCCTTAAGATTATTCACTGTTTTGCATGCATGCAAAACAGTAGCATGATCTTTTCCTCCAATTATGCTTCCAATGGTCGATAGAGAAGATTTAGTCATGCTCTTCGAGAAAAACATTGCAATTTGTCGAGCCTGAACAATTTCTCTCTTTCTTGTTTTTGTTTGTAGAACATCAGAGGGCAAGCCAAAGTATTCGCAAACTATCTTCTGAATGTAATCGATTGAAATCTCTTTACGAGTACTCTTAACCAGTTTATCCACCATTTCGGAGGTAAGTTCAAGAGTAATCTCCTTTTTATTCAGAGTCGATTGAGCTAATAGAGAGATCAATGCACCTTCGAGTTCTCTGATATTGTTAGTAATATTGGATGCAATGTATTCAATCACTTCATCTGGAACTATGATGCCATCATTATAGATCTTCTTCTTAAGAATTGCTATGCGAGTTTCAAAGTCGGGTGCTTGTAAATCGGCCGATAAGCCCCACTTAAACCTTGAGAGCAATCTTTGCTCTAATCCTTGAAGTTCTACTGGAGGTTTATCCGATGTAAAAATCAGCTGTTTCCCAGCCTGATGTAAATGGTTAAAAATATGAAAAAAAGTATCCTGTGTTTTTTCCTTACCAGCAAACTCCTGAACATCATCGATAATCAGAATATCAATCATCTGGTAAAAATGCAAAAAGTCATTTTTGTTGTTATTTCGGATCGCTTCAACAAACTGGGTTTGAAATTTTGCTGCATTCACGTAAAGCACAGTTTTCTCAGGATATTTCTGTTTCGCCTCGATCCCAATTGCTTGTGCAAGATGCGTTTTTCCAAGTCCTGAATTTCCATACAACAGCAAAGGATTAAATGCTGTTTTACCTGGAGCATGTGAAACAGCTAATCCCGCAGAGCGTGCAAGTCTATTGCATTCTCCTTCAACAAAATTTGCAAATGTATTTTCTGGATTAAGCTGTGGATCGACATATAATTTCTTAATTCCGGGTATTACAAAAGGATTTTTTATCTGGTATTCCTGATTATTCACAGGAATAGAAACAGGTTTATTTTTTAGATCAGTCTTATTCTGAGTAGGAAATTTTACGGTATAGGGCTTACTATTAGCAAAACTCGTATTCTCCATCACAACGCTATACTCAAGTTTCGCATCAATACCCAACTCTTTCCGTAGCGTTTTACGAAGAATATCGATATACTGCTCCTCCAAGTACTCATAAAAAAATGGGCTTGGTACTTGTATTGTTAGTATACTTTTCTCCAGTTTAACCGGAATAATTGGTTCAAACCATGTTTTGAAGCTTATGGGAGAAACATTATCTTTTATAATTCTGAGGCAGCTATGCCAAACTTCTTGAAAATCGCGAACCATCTTAATAACGAGTAATATATAGTTTGAAACTTTTTTTTATGAGCCTCAACAAAATTGTGAATAAAAAAATGAAAAAAAAAGTCCAAATCCTATTGTAAAAACGATTTAATGTTTAACGAATTAGATATCACCATTATAATTTTGTCAAAAATAAAAAATATTTTTACAATTCTGTATATCAAATAGTTAAGTTGTTGATAATGTAATTTTTTGTTAATTAATGATTTGTATTTTTTCCTTATTTAAGAATTTTTTATGATAAAAATCACAAACAATAAAATTACTTTTTACGATTTGTCAAAATTAGTATATGTCTGAATATAAGATCTTTAAATTATCGAGGTTTTTTAGATTCTTCGTACTTCGTTCTGCTTAAATCAATTACCGAAAAATTGATGTATCGTTTTGGATTCTCTTTTACATCTTTAATCAAAAGCTCTAAACTTTTTGAAGCATTTTCGAGGTTATAATATAAGGTATCATTGTTAATTAGGTTACCTAACGTTCCCTTTCCTGAATTTATCTTTGTAAGAACAGCGTTGAACTGATGCATTGCGGAATCAACCTGAAGCATAGTTGAGGCAATTTTAATTTTTGCGATTGTATCGCTGATTGCCGAAAAGTTCTTAACAATCTTGGTAATATCTTTATTGTTATTTTTAAGGTTAGCACTTATCGACTCTACGTTTGAAAACAATCTTCGCAAAGTACCGTTTGGGCTTAAGGTGGTATCGAGTTCTGCAGCCGTTTGATTAATGCTATACAAGGCTTTATTGAGGTTTGCGAAACTTTGGCTCAGCTGTTCCTTATTTTCTTCGTTAAAAACCTCAGACATTATCTTTAACGTTTTCTCGAATTCAACCATAAGGTTTTCAGCCTTTTGTTTCACAGGAGCGATTTGATGCCCAAGTTGATCAATCAGACCTGTTTCAATTTGCGAGGGCAGCGTATCCCCGGGGCTGTGATATTTAGCCCCTTTTGTTACCTCAAGTTTTATCGCTTTACCGCCCAATATACCAGTGCTTATCATCTTAGCAATTGTATTTTCAGGAATCTTATATTTTTTACCAACCAGAAGAGTAACCAAAAACTTCCCTGTATTAGCATCCTCAAATTGAATTTCTTTTACCAAACCAACCTTAAAGCCATTTATCAAGACAGGGTTAGTATTCTCAAGCCCATCAACCTGATCAAATATTGCATAGTAGATATGATTTGGGCTAAATATATTCTTCCCCTTAAGGAAATTCATTCCCCAAAACATTGCTGCTAAGCATACCGTAGCAAAAAAACCTATTTTTGCTTCTCGGGATATAGTTATCTTCATAATACTTCAATCAAATAGATAATTCTTTTAATGCGATATCAAGTGGTATGATTTTACTGCCCTTTAAAGCTATAATAAATGCACCAGGGAATTGCTTTCGAACCTGTTGACAAAACTCAACTATTTCAGAATACGTTTTTTTGCTACCAACAGTATACTTGTAAATTCCATCACAGGCAATCTCGTCAACCTCCTTCAGATGCTTAAAATGTTTGGATGTTATTGGAATCTTATTTTTTGAAGATGTTATTTGTACTTTAAAGATTATATCTAGTTTAGGTTTACTCTCACTAGCATTCTGATCATTGCTAACACCTAAAGTATCTTCAACAATAGTGGGTTGAATTCTAGCGGTGAAAGAACTTCTATTATCCATATTCTTTTTGTATTCGCAAAAAGCCTTATAAATAGAAGATGCAATATACTCTTGCCCATCCTTCGTCGCAAGAAATGCTTCTTCTTTGGAATTGCTTAGAAATCCTGTTTCAATAAGAACACTTGGCATAGAAGTTTTCCATAGCACAAGAAATCCAGCTTGCTTAACCCCCCGATCATGCCTACTGGTATGCTCCCTAAACTCAGTTTGTACATCATTCGCGAATTTCAAACTCTGATCCAGATAAGCATTTTGCATTAGCGTAAAGATGATATAGGATTCGGTTGATTTTGGATCGTAACCCTCATACTTAGATGAATAATCATCTTCATAAGTAATAACAGCATTTTCTCGCATTGCAACGTCAAGGTTATCCTCCGACTTGTGTAATCCTATAACATAGGTTTCGGTTCCGTAAGGGCCTTTATTTGGATTCGCATTGCAGTGAATCGAAATAAAAAGGTCTGCTTTTGATGCGTTGGCAATTTGAGTTCGCTCATCAAGGGGAACAAATATATCATCCTTACGAGTAAAAATAACATCAACGTCCTGAAAAGAATTTTTAACAAGATTTCCAAACTTCAATGCAATTGAGAGTGCAATATTCTTTTCATATGTTCTGCTACCAACAGTCCCTGGATCTCCCCCACCATGACCCGGGTCGATAACAATTCTGTGTACTCCACCACTTTCAGAAACCTGTCCTATGGCATGAAAATTGAAAGAAATGATCAGCAATACTACACAAACAAGTGTATATATTCGTAAAAATGTTGATTTAAAAACAAATTCCATTAACAACCTTTATTGTTTTTTAACTAGTTTTGAGCGCTATTTCAAATAATTTAAACACAAAAATACGACTTAAATTGCATTTCAGACTACTTGTACTTTTTTTTATTTTCAGTTATACCCTTGGTTTTTCCTCAGAAAAAACCAATAATACGTCTATTTACAGTTGGGTGGCCCAAAACCCAGATTCAATTCCGGCAAAAGATTCTACCAAAAAAACGAAAAATAAGCCCTTTGAAGAACCTATATTTAGTAATGCCAAGGATTCTACTGTATATTCTCTCGATGGCAAAAAGGTTTTCATGTACGGAGATGCGACGGTAACCTACCAAAATATTGAGCTTAAAGCTCAATATATTGAATTTGATATGGGCAAAAAAGAAGTTTTCGCCAAAGGACTTGCTGATAGTACTGGAAAAAATGCAGGTCGCCCAATTTTTAAAGAAGGCAGTCAGACCTACACAATGGAGGATATTTACTATAACTTCAATTCAAAAAAAGCAAAAATTAACGGTGTTGTAACCGAACAGGATGGTGGTTTTATGCATAGTGAAATTACCAAAAAGATGGGTGATAACACCGTGAATATATCCAATGGTAAATTCACTACCTGCGATCAACTTCACCCCCACTATTACATTGCCATTACGAAGGGAAAGGTTATTCCTAATAGTAAAATTATATCTGGACCGGCATACCTAGTCATTGAGGATGTCCCATTACCATTGGGTATACCATTTGGGTTTTTTCCAAACTCACGAAATAGAGCTTCAGGTGTAATTCTTCCTGAATATGGAGAGGAAGCCCGCAGAGGGGTATATTTAAGAGGGGGTGGGTTTTACTTTGGAATAAACGATAATATTGATTTAAAATTGACCGGTGATATCTACTCCTTTGGTTCATGGTTGTTACGGACACAATCAACCTATAAAAAGAGATATAAATTTTCGGGGAGTTTTGACGTAAATTTTTCAAAAATTAAAGCAGATGAATATGATGCAAGTTCTTATAGTATTCATTGGTCACATTCTCAGGATGCCAAGGCAAGTCCAAATTCAACCTTTTCAGCCAATGTTAACTTTGAATCGACAAATAATAACAAATACAATGCTCAAAGCATTGAAACATTCCTAAACAATTCTATAAACTCAAGTATTTCGTATTCTAGAAATTTTATTGGAACACCTTTTAGGTTTAGTTCTTCATTAACCCACTCGCAGAATAATCAAACCAAAATTATAAACCTTAATTTCCCTGCACTTAATTTCAGCATGGATCAAATCTACCCGTTCAAGAGAGAATCGAATATTGGAGCACCAAGTTGGTACGAGAAAATAGGTTTTAAGCTTAATTCTACTCTCAATAATAGTGTATCAGTTTTAGAGAATGACCTCTTTAAGAGAACTGTTTTTAGTAAAATGAAAAATGGGGTAAAGCACGAAATACCGTTATCAACCTCTTTTAACATTCTTAAATTTATCACCGTTAGTCCAAGCGTAAATTATAGTGAATGGTGGACCATAAAAACCATCCGAAGGCATTGGAATAGTGCCGATAGTACTGTCGTTGAAGATACCATAGCTGGTTTTAGACGAGGTTGGCAATACAGTACAGGGGCATCTATGAGCACTAAGATTTATGGCATGTTAAATTTCGGCAAGGATAAGGCAATACAAGCAATTCGACATGTAATAACTCCTTCAATTTCGTTTAACTACAGTCCTGATTTTAGCGACCCTGGCTATGGTTTTTATAAAATCTACCAATCAGATCCAACTGGAAATAAATTTACAAAATATTCAATTTTTGAAAGAGGTTTGGGAGGACCAAGTATGGGTAAATCCGGTTCAATTGGTTTTTCGTTAGGGAATAATCTCGAGATGAAAGTGCGCTCAAGCAAGGATACCGTGAATAATTTTAAAAAAATCAAAATATTCGAAAGTTTAAATTTTAGCTCCAGCTATAATTTACTGGCTGATTCAATGAAGTTAAGTCCAATATCATTTAGCGGGAACACTAAGCTTTTCGACAAACTCAGCGTCAATTTTTCAGGTTTACTAAATCCCTACTCATTAAATAGTGCTGGGACTAATAGAATTGATCAATTTGAATTTAAACATAGCGGAAAACCTTTTTACTTAACCTCTGCCTCAATTGGCTTTGATTTCTCGTTGAATAGCTCCAAAAAAGATAAAAACGCTACGAATCAACCTCCTCAACAAGGTCTACCGCCTGGGGCAAATCCGAACGATCCTGAGTTTGGGCAATCGATGAACTCAAACTTCGCAAGCCCAAAAACTGTTGATTTCAATATTCCATGGAACTTAAGTGTTAGATATTACTTCACCTACTCGAAGCCATTATTAGAAAAGAAAACTTCTCAAACATTAGGCTTTAGTGGTGATTTTAGCCTAACCCCCAAATGGAAAATTGGCTTTTCATCCAATTACGACTTTAAGAGTCAAAAACTTACTACAACTTCAATTAATATATACCGCGATTTACACTGCTGGGAGATGCGTATGACAGTGATTCCTTTAGGGATATATAAAAGCTATAGTTTTCAGATTAACGTAAAATCGGGTATGCTACAGGACTTAAAGTGGAAAAAACGCGATAGCTATCTCGACAATGCTAATTAAATCAGTGAGATTATAATTATTAGAGATGAAGATGAATAATAATTATAAAGTCTAACTGATCCCGATTGCAACGCAAATTGTGATCCTAGGGTAATATTCCCAGCCATTGGGGGCGAAAAGCATACAAATAATTGATCCTAATTGATACCCCGTCCGCTTGCGACGAAGTAGTTCATTAGATTATTTCAACAATGAGAGCTCCTCAAATGGAATTAGCCCAATTCTCGAGTATCTGATAGCCATGTTCTGTAAGAATCGATTCAGGATGAAATTGAACCCCTTTTATATTATATTCTCGATGGCTCAAACCCATAATATTGCCATCAGTATCTATTGCAGTAACCTGCAAATCTGATTCTTTTTTGGGTTTATTAACAACCCATGAGTGGTAACGTGCACTTAAAAAAGTTGATGGCAAACCCTTAAAGAGTTTTTCATCATGCTGAACAACAATAGTTGGTCGATTAATACCATGATGTACCACGGGCATATTAGTCAGCCCCATCCCAAAAAAAGTACCAATTGCCTGATGACCTAAGCAGATTCCCAATATTGGCTTGGTTGTACCCCATGATTGGATGATACCATAAAGGTTCATTGTTTCATCGGGCAACCCTGGCCCAGGTGAAAGAATTATACCATCAAACTTACTTAAAGAGCTGATATCTACTTTATCATTACGAATACACACTACACTACTTGACATTTGTTCAAGGTAGTGTATCAGGTTGTAAGTAAAAGAATCGTAGCAATCAATAACCACCAAATTCATAATCAAAAAATGAGAATACAAATGAATGGCATTTTTGTTAATTTCGTAGCCTATAACTTAAAACATTTATATAAATGAAAAAGATAATTAGTACCGATAAGGCACCTAAAGCAATTGGACCCTACAGTCAAGCTGTTGAAGCGAATGGTATTCTTTTTATTTCGGGTCAAGTACCGATTGATCCTGCCACAGGAAAGCTTATTGAAGGTGGTATTAAAGAGCAAACGGAACAAGCTCTTAAGAATATTGGAGCAATCCTTGAAGCAGCTGGATTAAACTTCTCTCATGTAGTAAAATCTACCTGCTTGCTAAGCGACATGGAAAATTTTGCAGCCATGAACGAGGTATACTCACGTTTTTATATCACCGAAATGCCAGCCCGTGCTGCTTATGGGGTTGTAAAACTTCCTTTAGGGGCTTTAATTGAGATTGAAACAATTGCGGTTCGCTAACGACTTTTTTATCAAATTTTTGGAACGATAAAGCAATAAAAAAAGCCATCCGGCAGCAGCTGGATGGCTTTTTTATATATAAATTAGGAATTATTCAGCAATTACTTCAAAGTCAATTTTCACTTTAACTTCGCGGTGAAGCTTGATTTCGGCAAAATAACTTCCAATCTCTTTCACCTGATCATCTTGAATGCTAATAATTCTGCGATCGATATCGAACCCTTTTTCTGAAAGAGCTTGAGCAATCTGAATGGTATTAACTGATCCAAAGATTTTACCAGTTGAACTGGTTTTAGCACCAATAGTAAGCTTAACACCTTCAAGTTTTTTAGCAATTACCTCAGCATCCGCTTTAATCTTAGCCTCTTTATGAGCACGTTGCTTAGTGTTCTCAGCAAGAATTTTTTTTGCAGAAGCTGTTGCAGTAATAGCTATTCCTTGTGGAATTAAGTAGTTACGTGCATATCCGTTTTTAACCTTAACAATCTCGTCCTTGTTGCCTAGGTTCTGTACGTCCTGTTTAAGAATGATTTCCATCTAAAAGTCCTCCTCTTTAATTATTTCAATAAATCGGTTACGAATGGCAGTATTGCCAAATGACGAGCTCTTTTAACCGCAGTAGCAACTTTACGTTGGAACTTAAGAGAAGTACCAGTTAAGCGACGTGGTAATATTCGACCCTGCTCGTTGAGGAATTTTTTAAGAAATTCACCGTCCTTATAATCAACGTATTTAATCTTATTCTTCTTAAAACGGCAGTACTTTTTCTTTTTTACCTCAACGGTTGGGGGGGTGAGGTATCTTATTTCTGATTGATTCTGGTTCATAGCCATAGCTTATACCTCCTTATTTTTAGATTCAAGTTTTGCGCTCCGTTTTTTCTCAGCATACTCAAATGCATATTTATCCATCCTAAAGGTTAGGAAACGGAGGATACGCTCGTCGCGACGGTACTGAATTTCTAGTTTATCGATCAACGAACCTTCAGCTTTAAACTCGATTAAGTAGTAAAAGCCAGTAGTTTTCTTTTGAATGGGGTAGGCCAACTTTCTTAAACCCCAGTTTTCTTCGTGTACAATTTCACCTCCATTGTCGGTGATAGCGCTCTTGTACTTGGTAACCGCTTCCTTCATCTGGGCCTCAGACAAAACGGGAGTAGCAATGAAAACGGTTTCGTAATGGTTTAACATAGATTATATTGATTAGTTTATAAATTATGAGCCGGCAAAAGTAGATAATATTACTTAAACATACAATAAGCGGAATTGAATTTTTTGTATATAATTGAAGTTTGATCAAGAATTAAGACACGATCTTCAGTATTAAGCCTAAATCAGCTGTTTTACTATGGTTACCTAACTTTTCGTAGGAAAAAATTAAACTTGATATAAGCTGTTTTATCGTTACCTGATTCGAGCATGGTAGAAAAAACTCATCCCTAATCTCAATATTCTGTTGATTGAGAAAATGCTCAATCTCCCTTCGTCCTAGAACAGCCCCTTTATTAAATGGGTTGATGTAAAAGAGAATACTATCCTTTGGATTATCGGAAATAGATGTTTTAAATCGATCCTTATATGCAAGAATAAAATTTTTGGGCAGATTTACGGAATAAATGGGTAACCCTAGCTTTTGAGCAACTGTTGAGTATAGTATTGCTAATAAAATTGGCCCACCATTTTTTGTCTCAATTACCTGATTGATAAATTGATTCTGGGGAGCAAAAAATTTAGTTGTATTGCTAGTAAAACCATGAACATCGTAAAAAATATGGTTCAGAATTTTTACCTTTTCTAGCGCCGTTAAATTTTCTTTCAACTCCAGCCATACGTCTTTTCTAATCTTCTCAATGGATTTCTCTATAGCTGTAAGTTGAATATCGGGGTATTGGTACTGTGAGAGGTAAAATGCACCTTCAAGCAAATCTTTTGCACCAGAATTAACCCAATTGGTTAGATTCTCAATAGTACTGTTAAGTTGAATTGAGTGAATTATAGATTCTATCCTTTTCTGAGTAAGGTCATTACTTGATGTTTCCCAAGTCTTTTCAAGCAAGGCCACTACACTCAAACCATGATTAATGATACTCTCCGATACGGCATTAAAAACCTCCTTATCGGGATCGTCTAAAAGAGCAATTAGTGCTTTTATCTCATTTTCGGGCATGGCTCAAGTAAAGTTCAACTATTCTGAAAGTTTCTTTAGCGTTTGCTCAATTAAATTTTTAATAGCTGGTTGATAGTCTTTAGTTGCATCCTTAATAACACGGTTTGCAATGATTGCACAAATGGTTACCGAATCATGACCCATTAACTTTGAAAGTCCATTTATAGCGGAACTTTCCATCTCAAAATTGGTAATCCTTTTACCATTGTATTTGAAAGACTCTATCTTTTCATTCAAATGTGCGTCAGCAAGAGGAAGCCTTAATACTCTTCCCTGTGGTCCGTAGAAACCAGGAGCAGAAATGGTAACACCTTTAATTGTATAGCTCTCGAAAAGTTTAACTAAACGCTCTGATGAGTATGTAAAATATGGCTTAGCACATTGGTCGTTCCAACCAGTATGTTTTAGGAATGCCTGTTCCATTTCTAGTTCACAAACCTTATCTCTATTTGCATAAAAATTAAGCAATCCATCAAATCCAATGCTAATCTCAGTTAGCACATAGCTAGCAAGAGGAATATCAGGTTGAAGAGCACCAGAGGTACCCAATCGGACCAGAGTGAGCTTACGATGGGTGTCCTTTACTGTTCTTGTCTTTAAATCGATGTTTGCTAATGCATCCAATTCATTAACTACAATATCGATATTATCGGTTCCAATACCCGTTGAAAGAACTGTTATACGTTTATTATTGTAGATACCCGTTGTAGAAGTAAACTCTCGGTTAGAAACTGTAAACTCCTTACTACTAAAAAAGTCAGATACAGTTTCAACCCTACCTGGGTCACCTACCATTATTATAGTGTCTGATATCTGCTCTGGATGAAGATGCAGATGAAATATACTCCCATCGGAATTTATTATCAGCTCAGAAGGCTCAATTATTCGCATATTTCAACATTTAAAATAGTTTGCTAAAGTACAAAAAAAATATTGACTATGATTTTTCGAGCTAAGTAAACATATCTATTCTATAATTTTGGAACAATTAGCTATTCACTAAGAAAGAAGTGATCAAGTTTATTCCTAAATAGACTATCTTTGCAAAAAAACAGAATAAAATAATGATTCAAAGAATACAAACCCTTTACTTATTAATTGTCGCTGTATTAATAGGTTTCTTTTATTTCCTCCCTTTTGCTTCATTCGTTATTGAACAGGACATGTCGATGTACCATCTTTCAATAAAAGGATTGATTCCCGACGCTATTGGCTCAAAGCCTTTATTTCATGCACTACCTCTGATAATCATGATGACTATCATTATTCTAACATGTATCGCTACAATTGCCTTATTTAAACATCGAATGATTCAAATCAGGCTAAGCATCATTAATATTGTTCTATTGTTGGGTCTTCAAGGCTTAATGTTCTATTTTGTTAGCGTATCTAAGCATCAGCTTGGTGGTCATTTATCATTTAGCATAATTTTTGTTTTTCCCCTAATATCAGCAATAATAACCTATCTAACCATACGAAGAATTGCTAAGGACGAGGCTTTGGTCAGGTCGATGGATCGATTAAGGTAAGTATATTCTATAAAAACATTCAATAAAAAACGCCGATTTAGTCGGCGTTTTTTATTGAAAATATGCAACTTTTCTATTCGTACTTCAATACATCTGCAGGATTTCTAAGAGTTGCTTTATATACCTCGAAACTAATAGTAATCAAAGAAATTAAAGTGATTAGAATAGGTACAACTAAGAAAATTATAGGATTAATCTTTGTGTGGTAAGCAAAATTCTGAAGCCATTTAGTTAAAGCGTACCATGATACAATCCAAGCAATTACTGTTGATATAATTATCATCTTTAAAGTTTCAGATGATAAAATGGTTATAATAGTTCGGTCTTCAGCTCCTAATGATTTACGAATTGCTATTTCTTTTGTTCTTAGAGATGTAGTGAACGACACCATACCCAATAATCCAAGGCACGATATAATAATTGCTAATATT
>JAYTVX010000143.1:0-1738 GCA_043743775.1 Bacteroidales bacterium
TGGTGCAGTTGCATTAACTTGGCTGTTGACTATGACTGCCGCTTGGCTCTATTTTGCGTTGATGGAATCATCAAAATTTCAGGGCACAATTGGAAAACTTGCCCTTGGTATCATTGTAACCGATATGGAAGGTAATAAGATTTCATTCGGAAGGGCTACTGGTCGCTATTTTGGAAAATATGTTTCGATGATCATTCTTTATGTTGGTTTCATGATGGCTGGTTTCACTGAAAAGAAGCAAGGGTTACACGATATTTTTGCAAGCACTTTAGTTTGGAAAAAATAATTTCGAATATAATTTCTGAAAAAAGGGAGTCCATACGGACTCCCTTTTTTCGTTATCTACCATTCTATTATATTTGAATACCTTTACAAACAACATCAAACTTTTTCCCATTTAAGTAGTCTATAGTAGTATCGAAATAACAATATCAATAAACCCAAACCTTAATTAACCATGCGATCAAAATTCTTAACTTTCCTTTTCTTAGTTTTTTCTGGTTTGCTAGTATCAGCACAACCAGCTGAACTGCTAAGAAAAGCCGGAACTGCTAAGGAGTTCCCCAATGCAGGATATTTACTCGTGTACGATAGCACTCGAGTTGATGTGCAGGAAACAGGCTTGAGCTACTATGATAACTCAAGACTTTTCAAAATTCTTACCCCCAGCGGTGCAAAAGAACTTGCTGTAATTAAATTCGACTACGATCCGCTTACCGCTTTTATTCGTATTGAAAAAGCGCGTATCATTCGAAGTAATGGGAAGATTGAGGAGATTGATATTAGCAAAACATACGACTACCCGGCTCCTGCCAGAATGATTTATTGGGGTGCTCGCCAAAAAATGATCGGTGTTGGGCATTTAGAGCCTGGCGATGGTATTGAGGTTAAGTACTTCAAGAAAGGGTTTGCCTATGCCCTCCTCGCTCAAGAAGAATTGAGTGATGATTATTACACCCCCCCCATGCGTGGTCATTTCTACGATATCGTTGAGTATTTTTCAACATTTCCAATTAATGAAAAGGTTTATAGCGTTTCTATTGCCAAGGAGAAAAATCTACAGTATAAATTTTACAACGGAAAGGTTGATGAAAAAACAATCGAAAAGAATGGTAAAATAACATACTCCTTTTCTGTTAAGAATATTTTGCCGATCAAACGTGAGCCAAGAATGGTGGCTCTTTCGGATATTGCTCCAAAACTCTTACTCTCAACCAGCCCCGACTGGGAGACCAAATCGAAATGGTTCTGCGGTGTTAACAAGGATTATGGTAGCTTTAAGTCAACCCCAGAAATCGATAAAAAGGTTAAAGAAATTCTAAAGGGTGCAAAAGATGAACTGGATTCAATCTCAAGGTTAAACCATTGGTGTGCCGATGAGATTCGCTATAGCGGACTTTCAATGGGTAAAGGTGAAGGATTCACTCTTCATAAAGGTGAAATGGATTTTGCTGACCGTTGCGGGGTATGTAAGGATAAAGCGGGTATGCTCGTTACAATGTTAAGAGCCGCAGGATTTGAATCCTACCCAGCAATGACTATGGCTGGTTCACGAATTGATCGTATACCTGCTGATCAGTTCAACCATTCGGTTACAACCGTAAAACTACACAGCGGAGAGTACATGATGCTTGACCCAACATGGGTACCCTTTACCCGCGAAAACTGGAGTAGCCGTGAGCAACAACAGAATTATCTAATGGGATTACCCCAAGGTGCAGATCTGAAAGAAACCCCA
>JAYTVX010000144.1:0-12688 GCA_043743775.1 Bacteroidales bacterium
ATTCTTAATATCTGTTTCATCCTATTTATTATTTAATTACCAATTCGTTAAAGGATTATATTTTTACAAACCTACATTTATTTTCGAATTCAGCCAAATGGTCAACGGTTGATATATATTAGCCAAAACAATAATTGTTATTTGGAAAAAGAATTAAAAAATCAACTAATTTTGGGGCTCTTTAAGAAAATATGGAAAAGATAATATCTGAGCGTAAAGTATTAATCTATACAACTGCATTAATTGTTTTTGCTGGTTTAGTTAGGATGCTAAAATATTCGGTTGGTTTTGTTCTCTTCTATATAGCGTTTCTGCCATATATTATTTATCGGACAAACTACTACTATCAGCTCAAAGGACAATCAAAGTCCCAATTAGATAAGTATCGGTTAATTATTTTAGTGACAATAATAATTACGATACTATTAAATTTAATTGGAATTCAAGATGTTGAGTTTTTCTTGCTCTTCTTGCTTATGATTGATTTTCTCCTGGTGATCAATAAGAAAGACTAGGATGTTTTTATACCCATAAAGCTCATATCATCAACCTGAATATTATCTGCTTTCCATAATCTGAAGGAATCGTAAAGGATTGATTTTTGATCATTTAATGGTGTCGTTGCTATATCGCAGATAAGTTTCCGCAGCTCTTGATAACGGTATTTCTTTTTGTAAAGGCCACCAAATTGATCGGCAAAACCATCGGTAAAGAGATAGAGAATGTCACCTTCCAGAAGTTGAATGCCATGAGTAACATAATTGGTGTCTTCAAAAAAATAGCCAATAGGTTGCTTGTTTGGCTTTACCTGATAAAGAGTGAATTTATTATTGTTATGAACGATATGAGATGTTGGTTGAGGTTTAGAATTTTCTCTTAAAATGTGTAGGGGCAGATTTGCTCCTGCATAGTTGAGCTCTTTAGTAACAGGATTATATAAGCATAATCCAATATCCATTCCATCGAAAATTTCTGCTCCTTCAGTTTGATCAAATGAACTTTTAAAAAGGTCGTTCATCTTATTCAGGATCTCTCCGGGGTTTGTTATATCAAACTCATTTACGAGGTTGTTTAGTCCGTATGTTCCTATAATGCTCATAAATGCGCCTGGAACACCATGTCCCGTACAATCGGCGACTGCAAAAAGAATCTGATCGTTTTTACTTTTTACCCAGTAGAAATCACCGCTTACAATATCTTTTGGCAAGAAAATAATGAATGATTCAGCGAAAAACTTTTCTAACCCTAATGAGGTTTCAAGTATAGCGTGCTGAATACGTTGCGCATAATTTAAGCTGTCGGTTATATCCCTATTCCGTTTATCAACGATTTGCTTTTGGGCTTCGATCTCATTTTTTTGAAGGGATAAATAAACGTTTGCACGCTTCTTAAGCTTATACTCTCTATATGCAAAGGTCATTAAACCGAGTGAAAGAGCGATGATAATATAAAATAATTTCTGATTCTGATTTGTTTGTTTTGTTTTTCCATTTTCCATCTTAAGGTCATGGGCAATTTCGATAGCTCGATTTGCCGACTTTAAAGCACCAGTATTGTTTTTACAAATGGTGAGAATTCGTGCTTTAGCAGAGTATGCATCAAAAAGTGTTACCCGATCATTACTCTTCTCAATCTCAAGAATAATATCATTTATCATTTTCTTTGCACTAACAGTATCGGTAAGGCTGATGGTCATAGCCTCCTCGATTTTTTCTTTTGCTATTAATGGATTATATGTGTTAAACTGGTCTCCAATCGAAAAACCTTTAGCAGAACTGATGATCAATAGAAATACAATTACAATTCGGCAGAATCTAGCTGAACGTATCATTCGGTTTAATTAGTTGTTTTTTAGCTGATAGCAAATGTATAATATTTGTCAAAATAAGAAGCATAACTTTTCATTAATGGAAAATAAAAATAATAAAATGAATGTTTTAAGGAGGTTCTGAATTGATTTATAAAAAAATATAGATAGGTTCATTAAATCGAAGGAAACTTAAAATGTGAAATGATGATCCTTAGTTCAAGTAATGCCTTAGGGTGTTGATTAGTAATTCAGGTTTTATTGGCTTTGCCAAGTAATCATCACATCCCGCATTTTTGCCCTTAATTACATCCTCTGCCATTGCATAAGCAGTTTGGGCAATAATGGGTAATGAAGGATTCATCTCCTTAATAATACTGGTGGCTTGATAACCATTCATTTCTGGCATTTTGATATCCATCAGGATCAACGCTATTTCAGGTTGATTCTTAACAATATTAACGGCTTGGTAACCAGTTTTTGCTCTTATTATCTTTACTTTAGTAGGACTAAGCACTTCTTGCAGAAATATAAAGTTATTATCTTCATCTTCGGCTATTAGTATTGTTTTTTCTTCAAAATTGTCAGTGGCCGTAGATTCAAAGTTTTGCTCAACAATCTTTATGCTTTTGTCAGGTATTATTAGGGGAAGAGTAAAAAAGAAGGTTGAGCCCTTGCTTTTTTCTGATTCAGCCCATATTCTGCCACCCATCATTTCTACAAGTTTTTTGGAAATGGCCAATCCTAAACCTGTTCCCCCGAATTGGCGGGTGGTTGTATCGTCGGCTTGTCTGAACCTTTCAAATATTAATGGAATTTTCTCATCACTTAAACCAATTCCGGTATCGCTTACGTAGAAAAGAATTGTTGCATTATTAGGGACTAAATACCCGAATTCAATTATCCCCTCAAAGGTAAATTTCAGGGCATTATTAAGTAGATTTGTTAGGATTTGCCTTAATCTTAGCGAATCGCACAGAAAACAAAAATTAATATCGGGAATGGCTTCGGTTTTGGTAAAGAGAATATGATCTTTCTTATTCCTTTTTTTCTCAGTGTTGATGTACTCTAGAATTTCGTTGAACATCACATTTACATAGGTTGCTGACTTGTTGATTTTAAGTTGACTGGCTTCTATTTTAGCAATATCAATAATATCATCAATTAAGATTAGAAGAGTTTTGCCGCTATTGGTTATGTATTGGGCGTATGTATCTTTTTTTTCTTGAGATATTGTTTTACGGGTTACCAGCTCCGAGAAGCCTATAATTGCATTCATTGGTGTCCGAATTTCGTGGCTCATATTTGCAAGGAACGACGATTTTAATTTATCGGATTCCTCTGCTCTTTCCTTTGCCATCTGCAGGTCTGTTTCAATCTCTTTATGTTTAATGCTTACCGCAATTTGAATTGATACAAACTCAAGTACATCCAAATCTTCAAGGGTGTAAGCATTTTCTGAATCGTAGTTTTGTAGTCCAATTAGTCCATATACCTCGTTATTACTGAAAAGTGGAACAGCCATCCAGCATTTGGCCGGAGTTCCAACGATATCAATTATTCCTTTACTATTCAGATCAACTATCTGTTTTTGATTAAGAAGAACAGGTTTTTTTAAGTTGATAACATACTCACTAAGGGTTTTACCCAATGGAAGATGAGTATAATTATCCATTTCATCATTCAGATAGGTGAGTAATAGATGCTGATTGAATTTGTCGAATTGAATAACAAAAAAATTACTTGCATCGAGCACCTTGTTGAGTTCATCCTGAACTGAATTGTAGTATTGCTTGATATTTTTTATTTGAATCTCTGATTTCGCTAAATTGGATAAAATCTTTTTAACCTTATCGTGTTTTTTACTTTTGGTTTTGTCTTTGATCCATGCAAGCACTAATAATTCATTATTTACTATTAGTTCTTTGAAAGTGAACTGTAGACTTATTTTTTTATTGGAAGGTAGTGTATGCGAAATTTCAAGGTAAGAAATCTGTATTAAGGATTTGAAATCATTGGACAGACCGATGTTTTCGAAAAGATTGAAAATACTAAAGTTACTAGGTTTTAGCTCAAATTTGAGAAGTATTTTTAAATCATTTGTGATTGATAGTATACCTCCCTCAGAGTCCAAAATCATTCCGTAACAGGGTAGACTTTCAAAGATAATTCGATCAAAGGAGTTACCATTTGAAACTTTGTTGTTCGAGGATTTATGGGAAAACATAATTTATTACCTTTACAGTAAAAGTAATTAAAAAAACATATTTATTCATTTAAATCAGTGAGACAATAATTTTGTGAATCAAAATTATTGTCTCACTGATCCCTAGCGTAGAGAGGGATCTCTAGGGTAATATTGCCTTCGGCGAACTAGCAAACTCGTTTGGTTTCGCCTTGCTCGTAAACTCGGTTCCTCGCAGTTTTGCTGCGATTGAGAATTACTTTCAGATTATGCCTCAATAGCTCTGCTGCAATTTAGTTTATTGGGTTGAAATTTAATGATCTCACGACTTAATATTCTTTGTATTTCAATGCTTTCATGTTTTTATCCCCTTTTTCGCATAGTAGGAATGCAGATCCCATCTGAAAGATATAGCTCTCCCATAGTATCAAGGGTTAAGCAGCTATGAACAGGTAGGATTGCTACTAGGTCACCTGGTTTCAATGTGTTTATCAATTCTTTATCCTTTGAAGCAACTACCCCGTGTTCTTGACTAATACTCTTAAGCCAAAGTCCTTCATATGGCTGATCCCAGGATTTCCCATCAAATGGACAAATAAGCCCAAATGACTTGGTTTGATCGGGCAGTGTAATATAATCTTTTGAAAGGTGAACCGCTCCCCCATGAATAATCGCTTCACCTCGTTCGGGGTAAACATCTATTACTGGGCAAATCAAAGCTATAGCAATATTATTGATTGAACATGAGCCTATTGTAGTTTGCATTAAATCGTAGAATACAAAGTTTCCAGGGCGAATTTCATCAATTCCCCAGAAATTTTCAGAAATTGAGCAGGATGGTGTATCTCCGTATGAGATGGAGATTTCAGGATAGCTATCTTTCCAGAAAGACTTGAGCTGGGTAAGAAGTTTTAATGTTGTGTGATGAATTGCTTTTACTTCATCTACCGATTTTGTATTATATGTTTGTCCGGTATGAGTTAAAAACCCTTTGAATTGATAGAATTCATTCTGTTCAATAAGATTTACCATTAGTGCAATTTCTCTGGTGTTATCAGGGCTAACACCAGAGCGATAGTAACCGCAATCCAATTCAACGTAAACGCCTATTTTACAGTGTATACTATCATTAACAGTAATTAGGTTTTTATAGGAAGAGAAGACAATATTGAGGTTTATCGACTGACCCAGTTTATTGATGGATTTTTTATCGTAGGATGATACTGGGAAAGCCACAGTAATATCAGTCCAACCAGCAGAAGCAAAATATTCAGCCATTGGGAACGATGCTACGGTGCAAGAATCAACCCCCAGCTGTTTAAACCACTTTCCAATCTCAATACTTTGATGAGTCTTAAAATGAGGTCTGAACTTAAGGTTATTCTTTTTGGCCTTCGAAGTCATTCTTTCAATATTTTCGAGGCATTTCTCTTTATTTAACAGAAGGTATGGATAAGTCAAAGTCATATTTATTTTACTGCGTTCAAGTTGATTCAAAAAATAAACCCTGAACTAGTCAGGGTATAGTATGAAAATAATATGGTCAAAAATACTAATTCTCGGCATGTAAATCGTACTTCTTACCATAAACTAGGAGAGGAGTGATAATTGCTTCTGTATGCTTTTCAACGGTGATTAAAACTTCGTTCTCTTTCACTTCGATTATTGGCTTATCAATATTTAGCCAAAGTATTCGGGGAAAAGCTTTTGATCTTTCGAATTTCATATAACCTTCACGTTCTTCTAATACTCTATAACCGGTTTTAGTTAAAAAAAACTCTTTGAGCTTTGTAATATTAACGCTACTTGCAGGTGTAACATGCATTAATGATGTTTTGTAAGATAATGATGATGTTAACGCAATAATAAAAGGTAAAACTACAGTTAATGGAATAAACTGAATATAATAGGAAATGTAATCCTTAGAAATTGGATATCCACCCATCAAAAGGAGCAGGATAAGGAAAATAGCAAAAAATATTAAAAGCATTACAAAGAAGAAGACGAAAACTAATACTTTCCCTTCTGTTTTAAATTTCTCCGTTTTTACTCTTAAGGCCATTGGTCGTAGTATTTTATATTTTAAGCAATTTAACGAAACAAATCTCAAAAAATCAATTAAATGTCATTAAATCATATGGGCTAAATAGTAAAATACACTTAAGTGTTTGCAAATGAATAATTTAAAATATTAATGGGTTTACTATTTCTTGAAAATGACAACTCCTTGCTCTCCCTTTGAATTAGCAAAAGCTCTAAACATTCCAGTAGTATTCATGGTAAGCGTCAAATTACCATATTTATCAACGGCAATAATTCCTCCTTTGCCACCCATTTTTTCGAGTTTATCATTTATCACAAGGCTTGCAGCTTCATTTAACGATAATCCTTTGTACTCCATCAATGCTGAAATATCATGCGAAACAGTGTAACGGATAAAATACTCACCATGTCCAGTTGCTGAAACGGCACAGGTATTATTATTCGCATAGGTTCCCGCTCCAATTATTGGTACATCACCAACCCGGCCGTACTTTTTGTTGGTCATACCACCAGTTGATGTTCCTGATGCAAGATTTCCCGATTTATCGAGAGCAACACACCCAACTGTTCCCATCTTTTTATCCTTTTGATTCTCTTTCTCAAGGGCTTTCTGTAGCGATTTCCAACTTTTATCGGTATAAAAGTAACTGCTATCAACAATTTCGGCTCCTTGAGATGCAGCAAATTTTGAGGCCCCTTTACCTATCATAAAAACGTGCTCCGATTTCTCCATGACTAATCGTGCTGCGCTAATGGGATTTTTAATATCTCCAACCCCTGCTACAGCACCTGCTCGTAGTGCATTTCCATCCATGATAGCTGCATCCAGCTCGTTTTTTCCATCGTGAGTGAAAACGGCACCCTTACCTGCGTTGAACAAGGGACAATCTTCCAGATATCGAACAACCTTTTCAACGGCATCGAGGCTGGTTCCCCCATTTGTAAGTACTGATTTCCCGATTTCAAGCGCACAATTCAACTCATGAATATATGCCTCTTGCTGTTCCTTTGAATAATCCTCAGGAATTATGTTTCCTGCACCACCATGAAGAGCGATTGCCCATTCCAATTTTTCTTGAACTTTATTAGACCTATTGCTACACCCTATGAATATTATAGCAAGAACAAGAAGCAGTAATATTTTTCTCATTATTTTCTCGTGTTATCGATGTAAAGCAAAAATAAGCATTTTGTTTTTATATAGTTATATTGATATTCCACATACTTTTTTAATAAATTCGCACACTAATAATTTATGAATGAAACACCCATCTTACATTCTAACACAAAAGGAGATGAATACAGTATGGGTGTTTGCCTTCGGCGAGCCCTTCGGGGTTCACGGTTGTAATTTACAAACCATGCCATTGATTTTACATCTTGCTATAAAACAAATGTTTAACTTAAATATATTCTCGTGAAACAACGAATTTACTTCCTGACAAAATATTTTCTTTACTGGTTGGTATTCTTCACATTTGCGCGACTTCTATTTATGGTTTACGAATATAACCTATCGTCACAAATTCAAATGGGCGATTGGTGGGGGATATACATTAGGGGTGCTTGGATGGATACCTCGCTTATAGGTTATATTCTACTTTTATCGGGGATTCTGTTAGCTGGTCTTTTTTATTCAAATGGGAAGTGGATCAAAACAACTTTTAAGTATTATACAGCATTCCTTCTGGCAATTTTTACATTCATAGTAGTATCCGATGCTGAATTATATCGAAACTGGGGTTATAGGATTGACGCTACTCCACTTTTATACCTTAAAACACCAGGGGAGGCCTTCGCGTCGATTAAACCTTTACTCATCTTTTTCCTTTCAGCCGTAGCTATTCTCATATTTATCGCTTTCTTCTATTTTTACCAGAAATGGGTACTAGGTAAGAAAACATCAGTGGAAAAAGGAAAATGGTGGTATATACCCGTTTTTATATTCTTTTCAGCCTTAATGATTATTCCTATCAGAGGTAATTTTGGGATAGCACCAATGAACCCAGGCAAGGTTTACTTCAGCCAGAACATGTATTGTAATCACGCTGCCCTCAATCCGATATGGAACATGATGCATTCAATATCGAAATCGAGTTCGATGTATAAGAAATACCCTGATTATATCGATAAAGCAAAAGCAAAAGAAATTCTATCCGAGTTGATGCTTGATAAGGGTTCTAGCCTAAAGGTTCTTAAATCTGATCGACCCAATGTTGTTATCATCCTCCTTGAGAGTTTTAGCGCCAAGATGGTGAAACCCTTGGGAGGATTACCCGATATCACTCCAAATCTTAACAAATTGTGTGATGAAGGAATCCTTTTTAGTCATTTTTTTGCTAGTGGCGATAGGAGCGATAAGGGTATTGTCGCAGTTATAAGTGGATTTCCAGCACAATCGACCAATTCAATTATTAAATACCCCTTAAAATCGCAGAAATTACCTACTATTAGCGGAATTCTAGATAGCGCAGGATATCGAACATCATTCTATTATGGTGGTAATCCAGATTTTGCGGATATCCGATCGTATCTTTTTTCTGGGAAGTTCAGAAAGATTATAACCGAAGACGATTTTCCAAAATCGTATCGTAACTCAAAGTGGGGGGTGCATGATGAGTATGTATTTAAAAAATTATTGTTTGACTGTGATTCTGCCAAGGGACCATTTTTTAAGATGTATTTTACACTGACAAGCCACGAACCATATGAAATACCTGTAAAACCAAAGTTTGTTGGCAACGACGATCAAACAAAGTTTTTAAGCTCGGTGAACTATACCGATAGCTGTATTGGTGCATTCATTAAAGAAGCTAAAACTAAGGTGTGGTATAAGAATACGCTATTCATTCTAATTGCCGATCATGGTCATCGTTTGCCTGGTAACGACCCAAATTATGCGGTTAATAAATTTAAAATTCCCATGTTATGGTTAGGGGGTGCACTTAGTAAAGATTCTCTTGTGGTGAAAACACCTGGTTCGCAGGTTGATCTGGCTGCTACTTTGCTTGGTCAGCTTGGATTAAAAACAAAGCAGTTTAAATTTTCAAGAAACCTTCTGTCTGATGGTTCTAAGCCCTTTGCCTATTACGCCTTTAGCGATGGATTTGGTTTTGTTACCGATAGCACATCCATTATTTTCGATCATACCAGCAAAAAGTTTATATCCCGCGAAGGAAAAGATGTTGAGAAGGTTTCGGATGAGGCGTTTTCATATCTTTCATACTTTCAGGATATATTTTTGGGGCTGTAGGAGTAAAGTTGGTTAATGAGTTCATTAGTTAAAAAGATAACAAAGAAAGAATTAGAAGATAATTAGAGTCTGCCCATAAAGTCAACCAATTGCGTCATTGCGAGGGTTTTTCCCAAAGCAACCGAGGCTTTGCCGAGTTCAACGAAGTTAATCCATTGGTTATCAATGTTGAGATTGCTTCACTTCGTTCGCAATGACGAGTTTATGGACAGACACTATTTAAGGGATTACCTATGGAGTGCAAAAAGGAATCAAATTCGAAGTTTTGTAATTGTAACTACCATTGTAGTAGGCATGGTATATGCTGTGATTGTTTAGCATATCATCGTAGGAGTGGAGAATTGCCTGCCTGCTACTTCCCAAATGATGATGAAAAAGGGTATGACCGTTCTATCGATAACTTTATAAAAGTTGTTAAAGAAAAAGGTATTGGTCATTTAAGGTAGCTTTAACATTGTTAGCCTTATCGTAACATTATAAGTGTTTATTAAAATTAATTGATGTTCCAATTTTATTATTTTTGCGAGATCTAATTATTATTAAGTTTAAACAAATCTAACTGAAGTCAAAATGAAAAAAATAAGTATTATTATTCTGCTGTCTTTTATCACAATTTTTACCACTAGTGCACAGAGTCCACTGGTTAAAGGTGGTAAACAATTAAATGCAGGTCTAGGCTTTTCAGGATGGGGAGTTCCCATTTATGTTGGTATGGATTTTGGCGTTTATAAGGATATCACAGTTGGTTTTGAAGGTTCATTTAGATCCCACAACGAGAGAATAGGGGGAACTAATTATGGTAGCACTATATTTGGTATATCGGGGAATGGTAATTACCATTTTAATACATTGCTTGAAATACCTAGTAAATGGGATGTTTACGCTGGATTAAACCTTGGATACTATTTTTGGAGTACATCATCAAATTATCAGGGAAGTGGTGCATCAGGTCTTGGGCTAAATGCTCAAGTGGGCGCAAGATATTTTTTCAAGAATAATTTTGGACTTAACCTTGAATTTGGTGGAGGGAATGCTTTTTCAGGTGGTAAATTTGGGATTACCTACATTTTCTAAAAACAATAATAATCTTTTTGAAAAGCCTTTGCCAATATTTGGTAAGGGCTTTTTAATTATAATAAAGAACTAAGATCATAATTAATATTTGTTTATTGGACAAATAAAACATATTAAAGGTGTTAATTTTGAAACCTTTTTTGTTTTATTCCATAAACGTCAATATTTGCCCGATGTAAAATTGTAAAATCTAATCATATGAGAAGAGTATCTTTATTATTAACCATTATTTTATTAGCAAGTTTGTCATATGCTAATAATTTGCAGTTTGGCGCTATTACCAAGGTCGATGCCACTCACCTGCAATTCACGATTCAGTAGGATAATAGCTGGAAAGTGACTGGTGGACCTGCCAATTGGGATGCTGTTTGGGTTTTCTTAAAGTATCAGGATTGTGCAACAAATTATCTGCCATGGCAGCATGTTGGGCTAAGTACTACCTCTATCGATCACACGGTAACGGGTGGTATATTGACAATTGATGCTGTATCCGATGGCAAAGGGGTTTTTATACGTCGCGCTGCTTCAGGAAGTGGAAATCTCTCCTCGGCAACCGTAACGCTTAAGATGACTATTACGGATAATAGCTACAATTACCAGCTGAATGGTATCGAAATGGTTTATATTCCTCAAGGTGCTTTTTATATTGGTGATGGGAACAGAGGGGGAGGTGCTCAATATGGTTTTACTGGTAATGGTGCACTTGTTCCTTTATTAATTGACAACGCTGTTCAAACAGCAGGGTTAACTTCTGCTCAGTACTTGTCTAATGCTGGATGGGGATCATCGACTCCATTACCTTCTACATACCCTATGGGTTTCAACGCCTTCTATTCTATGAAATATGAAGTCAGTCAGGAAGCGTATGCCGCTTTTTTAAATACACTTACATACGATCAACAGCTTACCCGTTTTACAAATGCCCCCAATTCTGCAACAGGTATTTTCGCTTTGGCTTTAATTACCCGATTGTATCCTTGGCTTCAGCGGAATCAAAAAGTTTAGTCCTTCAGAATGGAGGTAAACTTCAGGTAACAAATAAGAATTTTACTTCAGAATTTAGCATTGTAAACGATGGAACAATTACCATTACCGGAAGCCCAATAATAACTATAGGTGGAGATCTTCATTGTGAGAATGGGGTAATTACCACAGGAAATGCTAAGTTCTTATTCAATGCGGCTGTCGGAACTCAAACTGTCAATTTTAATGGTGCTGATATTTATGAAGTTGAAATAGCTACTACACCAGTGGCTTCATGTCAATTGGCTGGAATTCTTACTGTTCGACAAAACTTAAATATAAGTTCTGGCAATTTTAATGCTTTATCGAATAACATCGTTTTAAGTGGTAATTGGAATAATGCTGGAAATTTTACACCGGGTACAGGAACTGTTGCCTTCAACGGTACTTCTCAATCAATAAGCAACACTCTTGGAGAACATTTTTATAAACTAGCTACACAAAACAACACCCAGCTGATCCTTAATAATAATGTTCAGGTATCTAGTAACCTGACAATTACCTCTGGAACAATTTTGACGGGATCAAATATTCTTACACTGGGTTCGGGGGTAGGTTCACCCGGTAGCTTAAATTATGTAGCGGGTCGTATTGTTGGTAAATTCGAAAAGTGGATAACGACCACTGGTACATATTTCTTTCCTATTGGTAATGCTGTGAACGATTTAGCCGTTAACCTTGAAGTTAATAGCGGGCTAACATCTGGTTCTGTATTGATTTATTTTGTTTCCAGCAATCCGGGTAATGGAGGTTTACCTATATCCGAATCGGGGATGACTGTTCAGAATCAGTACCCCGAAGGGTATTGGAATGTTACAGCAAATAATGGTTTTGCTGTACCTGATTACAATATCTCTTTAGCAGCAAACGGTTTTTCGATATACTTCTTTAATTCTTATGCAAGAATAATTAAAAGAACAAATAACGGAGGCTGGCATTTTGATGGTAGCCACGTTAGTGCTTCTTTTCCAACTTGCTATAGAAATAATTTAACGGGTGGAATTTCGTCTCTTGGTACTCAGTTTACCATTGGCGCAATGGCATGTAATGGTGGAACGATTTCTGACAATTACTCGATAATTTTCAATGGTGATGTGCCTCCATTTGTAAATGTCAATCAAGCGCGTGGTGGAGCCGATTCATTTTCATATACATGGTCATATACAACCAATGCTTTAGCTATTCCTGGTGATTCAAATTGGACAGATATTCCTTTATCCAACATAGATGCTTACGATTATGGGATATTATCGGCAACTACTCGATTTGTTAGAATGGCGACCTCAATAGGCTGTGATGCTCC
>JAYTVX010000145.1:0-10418 GCA_043743775.1 Bacteroidales bacterium
TCTTGCATCCTCCATCTTACAAGCATAGCCATCAACAGCTGTTTTATTGAAAGGAGGCATATTCATATCAGAAATCACATCAGATGCTAAAATTCTTCCCATTGAATCCCAAAGATTCACTTTCTCAGTCTCTCGTAGCGGGTTAACTTCTGATAGGATAATATCTAATGCTTGATCTAGTGTAATCATGTTGTAATATTTTCGATGGCGCAAAGTTGCAAATAAAATAGGCAAAAGGGAAGGGGTTATGCAAAAAAATGTAAGTCGAGTGAAGGTGCCCGAAGACAAAAGTGAAATGCCTAGAATACTTCAAGTGCCTAGAGTTATTCGTATTTAACTTTAAGTACTTAAATAATTTTGCCTAGTGAATCTTTTATCTATATCTTTGTGGCTGTCTTTTGGGGGTGCCTTAATATAACGGGCTGAGATCATACCCTTTGAACCTGATTCGGTTAGTACCGGCGAAGGGACAAGAGTTTTAAATGACCTTAAGTATTATTCCCCCTTTTCTTGGTTGCTGATGATTGGCTCTTAAAACGGCTTGTGCACACCGTTATTAGTATCTTATCATCAGCGATAGAATTTTATTAACCAAAAAAAGGAGTTTTTTAAAATGAAAAAAATTGCTTTGATGCTGCTTTTGCAGCTTATGGGTGTTTGGCTAATGGCTAAACCGAATGAGTCTATTGGGACATTACAAATTTCAGGTAGAATTACTGATGATGGTGGACATCCACTAATTGGTGCAACAGTAACAGTAGAGAACTCTCTACAAGGAACCACTTCAAACTTGGATGGTTCGTATATTATTAAGAAGATAAAACCTGGCGTTTACACCATTTCTGTATCATTTATTGGTTATGAGAAAAAGAGTTTAGAGGTAAATCTAGACAAGGTTGTAGTTCTAGATTTTATGCTACAACCTTCATCGATAATGGGGGAGGAGATAGTTGTTAATGCAACTAGAGCTTCAAGCCGAATGCCCATTGCTCAAACCTCGATGAGTAAGGAGGAGATTAAACGAACAAGCGTAGGTTTTGATATCCCTTATTTGCTTGAGATGACTCCCTCTGTAGTAGCAACATCTGAGGGTGGGACAGGAATTGGGAATACAGCATTTCGCATACGAGGAACTGATATGAGTCGTATCAATGTTACGGTAAATGGGATACCTCTAAATGATCCTGAATCGCAGGGCGTTTATTGGGTCGATTTACCTGATTTTACAAGTTCAATCGATAACATTCAGGTTCAGCGAGGGATTGGAACATCAACCAATGGAGCCGCAGCATTTGGGGCATCGGTGAATTTTCAAACCACAACGCTTTCACCTGAACCTTTCACAAATATCGATTTGCAAGCTGGATCATTCGGAACCTGGAGAACTTCCGCAAAAATTGGAACTGGTTTATTAAACAAGAAATTCAGCTTTGAGGGAAGGTTTTCGCAGCTGAAATCCGATGGGTATATCGATCGAGGAACCTCTGATGATAGGTCGATGTTCCTTACCGGTGCTTGGCATACCTCGAAGAGTTTACTCCGCTTTAACCTAATTCACGGTGAGGAGCATACAGGAATTACATGGACTGGCACACCAGGATATATGCTCGATTCCATCAGAACCTATAATCCTGAAGGTATTTATCAGGATGCAGCAGGAAATACTCGCTACTACAGGGATCAGAAGGATAACTACACCCAAACCCACTATCAGGTGATGTATAGCAATCAGCTAACTAACGCGTTAAGCCTATCGGCTGCTTTACACTGGACGAAAGGGACTGGTTACTACGAGGAGTATAAGAGTAAAAAGAAGTTTAGCGATTACGGTTTGCAAAATCCTATTTTCGGTAATGATACAATCAAAAAATCGGATTTTATCCGGCAAAAATGGATGGATAACGATTTCTACGGCACGACATTATCGTTGAACTATTGCAAAGGAGCAATTGATGCTACGCTTGGTGGTGGTTGGAATCGGTATGAAGGAAATCACTTTGGGAAGATATTATGGTCGGCTGTGAATGCAGGAATACCAAAGAACTACGAGTGGTATAGGAATTCGAGCGTTAAAACCGATTTTAATATTTTCGGAAAAGCCACATACCAGCTTACGAACTGGCTCAGTGTATACGGTGATATACAAGGTAGAGTAATTCACTATGATTTATCGGGTCTAGATGATGATTTAGCAGGTTTGGATCAATCCCACAGATGGAATTTCTTTAACCCAAAAGCTGGTACAACCTTTAAGATATCATCAATGCAGGAGGTGTTTTTCTCATTTGGCGTTGGTCATCGTGAACCTACCCGGGCTGATATAAAGGATGCTATGAAGTATGGTTCAAATAACACTCCAAAATCAGAACGGTTATTTGACTATGAATTGGGATATACCTATAAAACACCAAATTTTGTAATGGGATTGAACCTGTACTATATGGATTATAAGGATCAGCTTGTTCTAACTGGAAAGCTAAGCGATGTTGGATATCCTTTGATGGCAAATGTTGATAAAAGTTATAGGACAGGTGTTGAGATAACAACTGGTATTAAGCCATTGACTTGGCTTAGCTGGAATATAAATTCAACATTTAGCATTAATAGAATTGATAAATTTACGGAATACGTTGATATTTTAGACCCTGATACTTGGATGGTTGTAAATCAACTGGCTAATTATTTAGGCAAAACACCTATTTCATTTTCCCCCTCGTTTGTTGGATCAAGCCAGATTACAATAAGTCCAATAAAAGATTTTAATCTTTCGATTATCAGTAAATACGTTGGGAAACAGTACTACGATAACACTGGAAATGCAGAAAGACTCTTGGATAGCTACTTTGTGAATAACTTTAAGATCGATTATTCAATAAAGACGAAAAGCATGAAGGCAATTAATATTCAGCTATTCGTGAATAATTTTCTAAATCTTAAATACGAAGCAAATGCTTGGGTTTACCATTATAAAATGGTGGGTGATAATTCAGAGTACCGTGAGGATGGTTTCTTTCCTCAGGCAGGGACAAACTTTATGGTTAAGCTCGGCGTTGAGTTTTAATCCTCTTTTCAGTCAACTGTCAACTAACAACTGTTAACTGCATTATGGACTGGTTACTAAATAACTATATAGAGGTACTTGGGGCTGTAACAGGCCTCATTTACCTTTACTTGGAGATTAAACAGAATATCTGGCTTTGGCCACTGGGCATAGTTACATCAGCCTTTTACATCTACGTATTCTTTACCTCAAAGTTCTACGCAGATATGGGTTTGCAGGTATACTACCTAGTAATCAGTATATATGGATGGTGGCATTGGTTGTACGGAGGCGATCCTTCAACAAAAGAGGAGCTGCTAATTACCCGAACATCCATGAAGCAATGGATTAATTTAGCATTAGTAACCTTCGTACTATTTGGTGTAATGGTATTTGTGTTAAAAAATTACACCGATTCGCCCGTTCCTATTGGTGATGCTTTTGTTACCTCATTGAGCATTACAGGTACATGGATGCTTGCTCGAAAATTAATTGAACACTGGTGGATTTGGGTGGTTGTAAATCTTGTATCTTTAGTGCTGTTTATTTGGAAAGGGCTTTATCCAACATCAGTTTTATACTTCTTCTATTTTACGATGGCTGTGGTTGGATACTATCAGTGGAAGAAAGAGATGTTGAAAATTAAAAGTTAAAAGTGAAACGAAGTATCAACCCAATACTGTCAACTGTCAACTGTCAACCGCCAACTATTGTAATAGTTGCCGATGGGAAATTTCCAGAGCATGAAATTCCTTTGAAGGTGCTTACAGAAGCAAATATTGTTGTCTGCTGCGATGGTGCTGCTGCTAAGGTCGATACTTTTGAAATTTCGCCTACTGCTGTGGTTGGTGACCTCGATTCATTAGACTCTAATCTTAGAAATAAGTATGCCGATAGGTTATTCCATGAACCCGATCAAGATTCAAATGATTTAACCAAGGCGGTGAAATGGTGCTTGACGAGAAATTATAATGATATAATCATTCTTGGAGCAACAGGCCTTCGGGAGGATCACACACTTGGTAATATTAGCCTAATATCTAATTATTCAAAGCTTGGTGCGAGTATTAGAATGCTTACCGATACAGGGTTTTTTATCGCTTTGCTAGAATCTTCAACGCTTAACAGCTTCAAGGGTCAGCAGGTATCAATCTTTTCACCCAACAATCAAACACGAATTACTACCACCAACCTTCGATATCCAATCGTAAATCGTTCCCTTGAAGAGTATTGGATGGGGACTTTAAATGAAAGTTTAGGCGATAGCTTTGGCATCAACTTTGATAATGGTCCTCTCATTATATTTATGACATTCCCATAAAAATCATTATTGATATACGATTAATTATCAAGCTATAAGACAGAAATTATTAACTAAAATATTTTCTATCTGTAACAATTTTGCTAATTTTCTATCTTATAGTAATAGATATAATAAATTATAAAAATGAAAATTTTTTATTTAACCTTACTTTTTCTTTCATTCTTGATCACCAGTTCATTTGGACAAACCCTTTTAGGAACCATCAGCGATAATGAGCGAAAACCTGTGCCTTACTCTACGGTATTCGTTAAAGAGATTCGAATGGGGACTGTATCGAATGAGCAAGGACAATACAGTTTGAATTTACAATCAGGCGATTACACGATAATCTTTCAATGCCTAGGGTATGAAACTGTTGAGAAAAAAGTAAATGTAAAAGATGGCATCAATAAATTAAATATCATTTTTAATGTTAAAAGCTATGAGTTGAAGGGAGTGAATATAAAACCCGGAAGCGAAGATCCTGCCTATGCAATAATTCGTAAAGCGATTGGCATGGCACCCTACTATCAGAATCAGGTAAAGGAGTTCGAAGCAGAGGTCTACATGAAAGGATCAATTAAAATTGTAAAACTTTCTTGGTTGGTTAAACGGGCTATGCGCAAGGAAGAGGATGCTCCCAAAGAGGGTGCATTATATCTTCAGGAGTCGGTTAATAATATCCATTTTACTGCTCCCGACAAGTACGATCAAACGGTAAAGATGATTCGATCGAATTTCCCCTCAGGTGATTCAAACAATGATGCCATGCAGTTCATCAATGCTAGTCTTTACGATCCCAAAATAGGTGAGATTATTCTGCCCCTTTCTCCCTACGCCTTAAATCATTATAAATTCCGATACGAGGGTTATTCAAAGGAGAGCGATAGAATTATCAATAAGATTAAGGTAATTCCTCGTCGAAAGAGCAAACAGCTGGTTGAGGGTTATCTATATATAGCCGATAATTACTGGAATATTCATAGCGCTGATTTAAGTGTAGAATCGTTGGTAGGGACAATCAATATAAAGCAAACTTTTGGTGAAGTTGAGGAAAATGTGTGGCTTCCCATAAACTACAACTTCGATATCATTGGCAAGTTTTTTGGAAATGAAGGGAATGTGCAATACGTTTCATCGGTAAAGTACAAAACCGTAAGAATAAATAACGACATTAAGGTTCCTCTCAATTTGGTTAGCCAGAATATTCAGAATAACCTTGATGAATCGAGTAAACAGCCGTTAACTCAAATCAAAACAAAAAATTCGGCTGAGGCCTTGAAGGAGCAAAAGCGAAAAGCGAAGATTGAAAAATTGCTTGAGAAAAACGATTTGAGTAACAAGGATATGTATCAGCTAGCGAAGCTCATGGCTAAGGATGCTAAAGCCGCTGATACAACAAAGAAAAGTCTGGAGATAAAGGAGACTCATAAAGTTAAGGTCGATTCGTTAGCACGTAAAGCCGATACAACCCTGTGGAGTAAAATACGACCAATTGCTTTAACCGCTGATGAGGTTCATGGAATGGAGGATTTGCGAAAATCAGTTGCTAAAAAAGATTCTGTTGCAAGTAAAAAGGATACAATTCCAAAAACGAAAAGTATTTTTTCAACAATAGTTTTTGGAAATAATAAGTACAATAAAGTAAAGAAGCAGAATATCTCGTTTTCAGGATTAATTAATGTGGATCAATTAAGATTTAATACCGTTGATGGTTTTGTAACAGGGATGAGCTTCTCCTATAGTAAAACAATTAATGATCGAAGTTTTAGTCTAAATCCTCAGATTGCGTATGCTTTCAATCGAGAGGTTTTTATGGGTCGTTTTAGTGGTGGAATATCACATACTCCATCACGCCGAGGGTATATCGGAATATCAATGGGAAGCGAGAGTGTTGATTTTAATCGTGAGACAGGAATTAATACTTTTGCTAACTCTGTTGCTTCTCTTGCATTTAGAACAAATTACATGAAGCTCTACGAGCATCGGTTTGGTGAAATATATAATAGGATCGACCTTGCCAATGGATTTGATTTTTTAGTAAGAGTTGGTTATTATGATCGTAGGATGCTCGAAAATAGCACCGATTTCTCTTTCTACCCTAAGGATAAGAAAATGTATACACCAAATTTACCTTTTAATGATACTATTTTTGGACGATATACACCCGATCACCAAGCTTTTATCACTAAAATATCGTTCAGCTATACTCCTGAGTATTTTTACAGGATGTTCGGCAACCGAAAATATATGATATCATCCAAGTACCCTACTTTCTCACTCGATGCTAGGTTTGGTATTCCCAATATTGGAGGAAGTGATGTCAAGTTTACCCAGATTGAGATAGGAGTGAAGCAGTCGATAAAAATGGGACCAAGTAATAAACTATCGTACAAGGCTGCTTACGGTGATTTTTTGATGAAAGACAAAATTTATTTTCCCGATTTCAAGCATTTCAACACACAGGAAATCTCAGTGAATGTAGGTGATTTTGCTAATGGTTTTCAGCTGCTCGAATACTATAAGCATAGCGCCGAATCTGGATATGCTCAGGGTTTTGTAAGTTACTCTTCACCCTATTTAGCATTAAAGCATCTTCCTTGGATAAGTAATCGAATATGGGAGGAGAACTTATACCTTTCATCGTTATATACCAAGGGCAGTAAACCATACTGGGAGTTTGGATACTCAATTACACAGATTAGTATATTCGGAGGGGTAGGAATTTTCGTTGGTTTTGAGGGGCAGAAATTTAATAGTTTTGGGGTGAAAGCATCCATTAAGTTTGATGGTGACGTATCATTATAAAAAAAGAGGGAAGATGAAAATCTTCCCTCTTTTTACATTAATAATTATCCTTAAATCTTTCCAATCGCTTTAAGTTCCTGTTCGAGCTGATTAACCAGCTTTTCCATGCGACGAACTACAGCAAGGTAAGGTTCTTTAGTTGTTAGATCAACACCTGCTTTCTGAAGTTGAGCAACAGGGTAATCGTTACTACCCGACTTTAAGAGCGTGATATATCTCTCAAGCGCAGCATCTGCAGATTTTTGATCAACTGCTTTTGCTACCTGCTCATAAAGACTGCTTGACGCAGAGAAGGACACAGCGTAATTATATACATAGAACGAATAGTTAAAGAAATGGAATATTCGTGGCCATGAGTATTTAGCATCCTCAGAGCGTTCAATCATTGTTCCGTTGTACTTTACATCAGCATCGTTATAGATTTGTGCAAAAATATCAGCGTTTACTGGTTGATCCTGTTCAATCATTTCATGAGCTTTGTATTCAAATTCAGCGAATTGTGCTTGACGGTAGAATGTTCCAGCAATATTATCGATTGCTTGAACAAGTAAGGTAATCCTTTCCTTTGGATCGGTTGATTTCGATAGCATATAGTCGAGTAGCATATTCTCATTAAATGTTGATGCTACCTCAGCTACTACAGTCGCAGCCCCAGAGTATACCATGGGTTGATTCATATTTGAGAATGTCCCATGCATTGCATGGCCCAATTCGTGGGCAAGCGTAAAGACATTGTCACGAGTTTCATCCCAGTTTAGAAGGATGTAAGGGTGAGTCCCATACACGGTTAAATTATATGCTCCTGATTGTTTTCCTTGCTTTTCGTATACGTCAATCCAACCACCTTGAAAATTCTTAGAGAGCAGTCCATTATATTCACTACCCATGGGTTTTAATGCCTCCGATACAATTCCAGTTGCTTCTTCATACTTATAGGTCTTAGAGAAATCAACAAGTTCGGTGTAGCTATCAGACATGTAATACTTATCAAGTTTTAAGGCCTTCTTGCGAAGTTCCCAGTATTTCTGAAGTGGTTGTGAGTTCCCTTCTGCTACCTCAATTAGGTTGAGGTATACATCCTTGGGGATTTTGTTTGATTCTAATACTTCATCAATGCACGATTTGTAACCCTGCAACTTGGTGGAAGCCCATCTTTCCTGAAGGATTCCTAGATAAATATCAGCATAGGTATTCTTTGCTTTTAAGTAGGGAGTGCGGGTGGCTTCGCCCATTTTTCTTCTATCTTCTTGATTCTTACTGGTCGAATATATTCTTGAAACGACTGCAGGAGATGCAACTAATTCCTCACCCGTAGATAGTTTTACAGTAGGAAACTCAATATCTGCAATTGAAATAGAGTTGTAAATCCTTGATGTTGCTTCTAACGCATTGCTATACTGGGTAACAATATTTTGTGTAGCCTCAGGAAGGATGTGTGCCTGTAAACGGTAAAAACTTTCCATTTCGTGCTTGTAAACAGCAAGTTTTGGGTTTGTCTCCATCCATTTATAGACTTTATCAGATGGGATAAGTGCTAACTCAGGTGAGACCCATGAGCTATTGAGCCCAATTTGCATGTAAACGTTTTGGAGTTCCTGCTCTTTGGTTGAATAAATGGGATTTCTCCCATCAACATCTTTTTGTAACGAAACATAAATAGAAAGTTTCGTGATTATTTTTGTGTTTAGCTCTGTGAATTCGAAATATTCAAGCATCTTCTCAGGGCTTTCACCAAGTTTCCCTTTAAACTCAAGAAATTTTGGAATCTCTAACTTGACAATCTCTAGATCTTTCGACCACAAATCCCAGCTAGGGTAGATGTCGGTAAAATTCCAATTATACCTGTAATCAGGAGTTTCAGTATTCTGCTGCTTATCATTCTGTGCATTCATGCTTGAAATAGCAATTAGGATTAATACTAACGAAAACAATAATTTTTTCATTTGTTTTTCAAATTAAATTATTATACTGATTGAGATTTTAGCGGATGTTCGATTCTGTACTTTCCTTTAGAACTCGATTTATCATGAACGCATTAAACTTTTCAGGTTCTTCAAAGGGTACAAAATGGGCTGATTTATCAAATGAAACAAACTCTTTTTTGGGAGCTTTCAATAAATCAAAGTATTCTTTTGCTACAGAAAAGTTCGTTAAGTAATCATTTTCCCCTTGCAAAAAATAGATTGGAATTTGCAGTTCGCTTACTTCGGATAAGTCAGTACTTAAAACAACTGGAATCATCTTGCGGAACGGGGAGTTGGTGAATGCAGATTTGCTATTACTTTTAAGAAAATTATACTTGTTCCCTATAGTATACTCTTTGCAGTACAAAGTAGGTAGGAGGAAAATATCAACAGCCGCATTTGGGTCAGCGGTTGACCCGCCAAATTTTGAGAGATAGACTCGTTGCATATATAGCCAGTTCAAATATCCTGTTCTTTTAATATTTTCAACTGAATATTCTCCAATTTTATTCAAATCTTTCAGTGCTATTGTGTCATTTATTTCTTTTGCTTTTTTTAAGGCAAACTGATAACCTATACTGTCGGTTTTGGGTTGATTCCCAATCTGGCCTGTTCCTACATAGGCAATGTAATCATTAGGGTACTTGTATATGGTTCGAACGCCAAGTAATGATCCCCATGAATGTCCCAATAAAAATATCTTGTCTTTTTTAAATTGCTTTTTCAAGTAAGTAGTAAGTTCATGGGTATCTTCAATATACTGGTCAAGTGTAAAGCTGTCTTCAGGTATTGCTTGATCTGCTGATTTACCTGCTCCTCTTTGATCCCAATAAACCACGGTAAAAGACTCTTCTAATTCACTGTTATATTTTCTACTCATGGGAAGTTCAGACATACCTGGCCCCCCATGCAACATGAGTAATATGGGATTATTTACATTTTTCCCACGAATAAGAATGAATTGCTCAATACCTCCAATAATAACACGTTCCATTTTGGCAACGCTGTTTTCAATGATATTACCTTGTTTATCTTTAAATTCTGGAGTAGATTCAGGGCTTACTGCATATAAAAATATAAATATTCCAAGTACTATAACTAGTACTAAAGATAATAATGCAATACCACTAAATTTTAATACTTTTTTTAATCGTTTCATATTTTAGTCTAATGTTTTTTGTAGTGAATGTAACTTTTGAATATACTTGGTTTTAAAAAGCCCTACAAGGAACTGCAGGGCTTTTTAAAAATGATTATATATTGTAGTTTATTCAACAATGGTAATCCAACCGTGATTATCGGG
>JAYTVX010000146.1:0-17950 GCA_043743775.1 Bacteroidales bacterium
CGCTGATAAGCAATTAATTGCTATCTTCGTTTCTGCTTAACGGGGGATAAGTTTGCTGCTCCTTACTCCCGGTCGAAATTTTAGCAGCAAACCGTTGTATGCAAGCCGACTTGACCTCTACAATTAGTAAGACCTATACCAAATATTATCCTTTCAATTTCTTGATTCCATGAAGAGAATCATAAATTCCTTTGAACCCCAAACCGAAATTTAAATTAAAGGACTATTTTTGTGTAATAACTTGAATAATATGACACAGGATACAGCAATAAAACTATTCAACGACAAGCAAATTCGAACCCTATGGGATAATGACCAAGAAAAATGGTTTTTTTCAATAGTTGATGTAATTGGAGTATTGACTGAAAGTCCTAACCCTCGTAAATACTGGAGTGTCTTAAAAACAAGACTTAAGGCTGAGGGAAGTCAGTTGGCTACAAATTGTAGTCAACTGAAAATGCTTTCTGCTGATGGCAAATACTACAAGACAGATGTAGCGGACACAGAACAACTTTTTCGCTTAATTCAGTCTATTCCATCACCTAAAGCTGAACCATTCAAACTTTGGTTGGCTAAAATGGGAAGAGAGCGAATAGATGAAATCGAAGACCCTGAAATTGGTATTGAACGACTAATGGAAACTTACTTACGAAAAGGTTATTCTACATCGTGGATAAACCAACGACTCAAAAGTATAGAAGTACGAAAGGAGTTAACCGATGAGTGGGAGAATCGTGGAGTAAAGAAAGGACAAGAATACGCAATTCTTACTGATGAGATAACAAAAGCATGGAGTGGATTTACGACAAAACAATACAAGGATTTTAAAACGCTTAAGAAAGAAAACCTGAGAGACCATATGACTAATTTAGAATTAGTTCTAAATATGCTTGCAGAGGCAACAACCACCGAGATTTCTAAAGAAAAGAAACCGAAAACATTTAAAGAAAATCAGAAAATTGCCAAGCAAGGTGGTACAATTGCAGGAAATACAAGGAAAGAAATTGAAGCGAAATCAGGAAAGAAAATAGTCACAAGAGAAAATGCGAAGCAACTAATCGAAAAAAAGAACAAAGAACTAGATAAATAAACGGCCAGCATACAACACGTGGTAAAAAATATCGGGGCAGATGCGCAAGTTTTTAGTACTTTAGTAAAAGGTTACCGTGGGAAAAGAAAGTTGCAGCTTGCGCCCCAACATTTCTTCACCATGGAAACGTTAGGGTCAAGCTGATTTTGCTTCGTCGGAGAGGATTATCTATCAAGATTACTTATCTTTGAATAAAATTAATGAAATGAGAGTTAATAAACAGATCGTTCTAAAAGATTTAAGTCATCTGCTGAAATCTAGATTTTCAGATGACATTAAAGACATTGTGCTTTTTGGCTCTCAAGTCTATGGAAAAGCACACAAGGATTCCGACTATGACATTCTGATAATTCTTAAACAAAGAGTTGATTGGAAAGTAGAGAGAGAAATTTCCGATATGTGTTATGAAATTGATTTGAAATACAATATAATAACTGACACTCATATTATTGGCGAATATGAATTATCGACTTTGAGAGGGAAACAACCTATTTTTGTTAATGCTTTAACAAATGGACTTCACGCATGATTGAAGAAAACGACAGGGATTCTCTAGTAGAATATCGACTAAATCAAGCATTCGATACAATCGAATTAGCAAAGTTTCTTGTGTCTAACGATAAATTGGTTATTGCAGTAAATCGTATTTATTATGGAATGTATTATGACTTGACAGCTTTGGCGCTTAAAAACAGGTATGAAACATCCAAGCATGGACAATTAATAGGTTGGTTTAACAAGGAATTTATTTCTTCGAAAAAAGTTGATTCGAAATTTGGAAAAATTTTACGAAACGCTTATCATAATAGAACGAAAGATGATTACGATGCTTTTGTGAGTTTTACAAGAATTGAGGTTGAATCAATGTTATTAGAAATGGCTTCTTTTATTGAAGAAATCAAACGAATACTACACCATTAACAGCCAGCCCCCAACACGTGGCAAAATCTACTGGGCTGATGATGCAGATTCAGGATTATTATTATCTTTAACTAGATTTAAACGGCGGATGAGGACGCTCCACCTAACTCCTCAGTATGCAAACCGCGAAAATGCATACACCAATTAGAATTGAAAAACAACTAATATGAAAAAAATACTGATTCTTTACATTTTAGTAATATCTATCCTAAAAACAAACGGTCAAGAATCCCTTGCAATAATGAAAATGGACTATGTGTCTATAGAACGTAATGCTGGAATCCAATTCCATAAAGGAGATTTAATTGTAGTTTTCAAACCTCTTAAAGAAAAAAGCACATGGGCTGTTTGGAATAAAAATGGTGATTGTGGTTATCTGGACACCAATGCCTTTCAAATTATTCCAGACAAACCAATCTTTAAATTAAAATCAAATCCAAATCTTTTAAAAAAAACAGATTGTAATTATCACACAAAAGTACTTTCCAAACCGAATAAAATTAACTACTGTAGAGTTATTAAACGAGTAATCAAAAAAAGATCTAGCGCCTTAACCAAATTCTTTGACATAATCCCAGAGGTAGATGCTGCTCTTGCTGAAATTCATGCAGTGGATACCTGGACAATTATTAATCTATATACTGACGACGAGTTGTATTCCTGGCTAAAAACATTGGACTCCAATAGATTGAAACAATTTATGGGATATTTAAAGGATGAATATGTTGCTTATCCTATAACTCGGTATGCTGAATATTTAAGTTTAAATTATCCAAAATCATGGGCAATATTAAAGAACTTCGAATGAAAAACTAACTATAACTAAATCCTGACTAATTTTAAGCGCTACAGCCAAATCTCAGTAGGTCGTTATGTAGTTGAAGTAAAAAGCAATGAGCTAAAAAAAATAGTATTAAATACATAACTTTTTTACCCTTACAACTTTATAAGCCTTAGAATCGGGTTGAGAAAAAACCGAAACGCTAAACCCGCGAAACATTCTTATATTTGCAGCTGAAGAAAGAAAGGGATAATTGATGGAGAATAGTACGGGGAAGAAAGAACAATTAACTGATATAGAGATAAATAACTGCATTTCGGTTCTAGAGCATTTACTTCATAATGGCGATCAGCTCATTCATTTATCGGAGGAGCAGATACTCAAACTCATGAAAGCCGCTGGTCAGATCACAAGGCCCGATAAGGCAGAAATAAAAAAGAGAAACAAAAGTGTAAAGATCGACCGGAAACAGGAAGAAAAGACTACTAGTCGTAAAGCACGTGCGGCCACCAGCATAAGAAGTGCAAGGACCACAAGCATATTTGAAGCCCCAAAGCAAATTTCCTCACCCGAGCCCACGTCAATTGATGAGAAACGCTTTCTTTCTTCACCGCAAAACTGCTATGTATGCAAGAAATTATACACCGAGATACATCATTTCTATGATTCGATGTGTAAAGAATGCGGCGACTTGAATTACACCAAGCGATTTCAGCGATGTGATATGACAGGTCAGGTAGCCCTAATTACAGGATCTAGACTTAAAATAGGCTATCATGCAACGTTGATGATGTTGCGTTCCGGAGCCACAGTAATTGCAACAACCCGATTTCCTGCAGATTCGGCGATCCGGTATGCCAAGGAAAATGATTTCTCGGAGTGGAGTCACCGCCTGCATATTTACGGGCTGGACTTGAGGCATATTCCCAGTGTAGAATTGTTTGCATCGTATGTCGAGCAAAAATATGAAAGGCTCGACATTCTTATTAATAATGCAGCACAAACAGTAAGAAGGCCTTCTGGTTTCTATTCACATTTAATGAATAACGAAACCCTCCAGTTTCATCAGCATTCTAAAGAAGTTCAGATGCTACTCTCGCATCATCAACAATGCTTGAAAGAAATTGAAAATTTCGATCATACTGGACACAATACGAGCAAAGCATTATCTGTTACCTGGAACGGGCAAGAACCAGGCATAGGCATTAGAGCATCAGCCCAACTTTCTCAAATACCCTATAAGTTCGACAACTCCATTGAAGCCAAGGAGGTTTTTCCGGAAGGAAAATTGGATGCTGATCTTCAACAGGTCGATTTACGAACAACGAATAGCTGGCGATTAAAGCTTGGTCAAATAGAAACACTGGAAATGATAGAAGTCCAACTAGTCAATTCCATCGCTCCATTCGTTCTTTGCAATCGTCTAATTGCCTTGATGAGAAAAGATTATACAGGCAAAAAACATGTTGTAAATGTTTCGGCGATGGAGGGAAAATTTCATGGTTTTACTAAAGCCGATCGACATCCACACACCAACATGGCTAAAGCAGCCCTAAATATGATGACCCATACGGCTGCAAGCGATCTTGCTAAAGATGGTATATTCATGAATGCTGTTGATACAGGATGGGTTACCGATGAAGATCCAGCAGAGCTAGCAAAGCATAAACAACAGGTTCATGATTTTCAACCACCTTTAGATATTGTCGATGGTGCTGCACGCGTGTGTGATCCGTTTATTGATGGGATAAATACAAGCAAACATTGGAGCGGTCAGTTTCTGAAGGACTATTTTCCGATTAGCTGGTAGAAAATAATACTGCAACTTTCTGATAACTCCATATACAAACAGGGATGTTTCTTATCAAAAATCGAGTTGTGATATCGTCATCCACCATCCACTTAAAACCTATGCAGATTATCAGCGTTTCATCGGTATAATGGTTTTTTTCCGATAGTTTTTATCTAGATAAAATTCTCAAACAACGATCATAAAGAAATATGATATTTACTTACCAATACATTGCTGATTATTACGCCAAACAAGAAAATCTAAGAAAGAGTCTTAGCCTAAGCAAGTATTAGTGTAAATGCAGCATAGGTATTGAATCTTATTACTATTCTGCATTAATATTTACTAGGAAATAGTGTTATAATGAAGTGCTAGAAAATTTTCATACCAAGATATGCTTCGGGATGAAATTTCCCTTTTATCTTTATGCGAATTAATCGGCTGAAGATTATCAACTTTATTAGATGATTCAGACATAATATATCGACCTATGCAAACGCTAATAGAACGCCTTAAAAACATAAGAAAGCAGGCTTACTTAAAAATGAAGTTCAATAAAAAATTTGCTTTCATTGGTATCGGAAATCATAGCATAAATAATCTTTATCCTGTACTCAATTATCTTAGAATCGATCTAAAATATATTGTTACTCAAGGTTTAAAGAATGCAGGTACCATTGATCAGAATTTCCCAAACGTCATTGGCACAAATGATTTGAATGCTGTTCTGAAAGATCCCGAAATATCAGGAGTATTCATCTGCGTTAATCCCAAAGCACACTTTGGACTAGTCAAAAAGGTTCTTCAAGCGGGGAAAAATGTCTTCATCGAAAAACCCCCTTGTTCTACAATCGAGGAATTAAATGAGCTCATTGAAATAGATAAGGAATCGAAAGGAGTATGCTTAGTGGGTCTGCAAAAGAGGTATGCTCCAGTAAATCTAGAGATGAAGAAATTCTGCCGCACAACCTGTAGCTACAGCTACCGGTTCTTAACCGGTTCATATCCCGAAGGAGATCCATTTCTGGATATCTTTATTCACCCCATCGATTTAGTGAATTACCTATTTGGACCAGCAAAGGTTGTTTCCATTTTAAAACAGAACAGGGGTGGTTCGACTACAATTTTCCTACAGCTAATTCACGAGAACTCTACAATAGGGAGCATTGAGCTTTCAACAGCATATTCGTGGCAAACCGCTTTGGAAGAATTAGTCGTTAACACGAATAAGGGAATATACAGATCAACCAATACAGAGAATCTTTTATTTGAACCTAAACACGGGCAAATATTTAACTTACCCCTTGAGAAAGTATTGAATAAACATAGTACATCAATCGCATTAGTTCAAAAAAATAGTTTTAACCCCGTTATTGAAAACAATCAGATTTATAGTTCCGGTTATTACTCTGAATTATTTGATTTTATAAAGATTTGCGAGTACGGAAAGGGAGCTAATCATTCTACATTATCACAATGCTTAAACACTTATCAATTAATTACAAAAATTAGGGACGAAAAAAATGTACACTAAGATAGACTACATCAAACGAGGTTTGCTATTTGCGAATAATTTAGCCCGTCCAAAACACAAAAAACTTTCCACCCTGATGATTTACGCTACCGATTTATGTGATTCGGGTTGTAAACATTGCTTAATATGGGCCAAGAGGCCTGTAAAGCATCTCTCATTTGATGATATCGTTAAGATAATGGGAAACAAGTGTGTCACGAAAGATACATTGGTTGGATTAGAAGGTGGTGAATTCTTGCTGCACCCAGAAGCAGATAGAATACTAGAATGGTTTTCGAAAAATCACCCCCGTTTCGATATCCTTTCCAACTGCCTTAAACCCGAAAATGTTATTGAAGCGGTTAAAAAATATTCGCCCAATCGGCTTTACGTTTCGCTCGATGGGAATAAAGAGACCTACGAGTACATGAGAGGTAGAGATGGATACGATAATGTAATTAAGGTCATCGAGGAGTGCAAGGACCTTGTTCCAATATCGGCCATGTTCACCCTATCGCCTTTTAATGATTTCAACAATTTGAATCATGTGATTGGCATTTGTAACCAGTATAAAATTGATGTTCGAGTTGGAATATATAATGACATCGGATATTTTGATACGGTTGAGAAAGCGCACGAAACAGAAATTGGGGAAACAAGAAACAACGCCTCGCAAACCTTTAGCGAAGTAAAAGCAAATCAGCAGGAGAAATCAGAGCAGAAAAAGAAAATGCTCAACGAGCTGCAATACCAAACGTTGAACCTCCCCAAGCACGATGAGTCGAAGTTGGATTTTTACTCCGATTTTCAAAAACTAATCCCTGAATCGATTAAGTTAACTTCTGAGAATTTTGACTTTTTACTGCTTTATGATGAATGGAGAAGAAAGAATACCCGCTTTAAGTGCTATAGCATCCTAGACAGCATTGTGATTCATCCGAATGGAGATGTACCAATCTGTCAGAATTTAGATCTGAAGTTGGGTAATATTTTCAACAATTCGCTTGATGAGATTATCAATTCTGTCGAGACCCAAAAAACACATAAGAACTACGTGCATAACTGTAATCAGTGTTGGGTTAACTTTCACCGAAAGTATGATATTGTAATGCTAAGAACACTTGAAAAATTCTTGCCAAAGAGAGTTATTCAGCTTGTTTACGGAAAGTATCAGTGGTGTGCCGACAAAAACCTGAACTATAAAGCCTACATGAATAAATTCGATTTGTAAGATCGATATTGAAGAAGATGTTTTAAAAAACTCTCGAAACCCACAATCATTTTAATGATAGAAACAGAACGAATAATTTTAGTACCACTAACCTACGACCAACTTATAAAGTACACAAGATTAGACAACTCCTTGGAAGTTGAATTGAACCTTAATGAAACATCAAGGACAATTTCAGCAGAGCTAAAAGAAGCACTTGAACAGACCATCCTGCCAAATGTTGCTGACACAAATAAAAACTATTTGTATTCTACTCTTTGGACTATCATTTCAAAAAATGACAGAAAAATGGTTGGCGATTTATGTATAATTGGCGAACCAAATAATGACGGAGAAATTGAAATTGGTTATGGGATATACGAAGAATTCCAAAATAAAGGCTTTATGACAGAAGCCGTTGGCGGAATTATAAAATGGATAGAAAAACAACCAAAAGTAATTTCAATAATAGCATCTACAAGAAAAGACAATGAGGCTTCCTCTGCTGTTCTTAAAAAGAATAATTTCATAAAAGTAGATGAGTCCGAAAATTTGTATAACTGGAAATTACTAATTAAAAAATAGCATGAATATAACAATGAACTGCTAATAAATCCTTAATCTCTAGCGTTTGAAAACTTTTAAGAAAAATCATAAATTATTCCTCATAATAGCATTAATTACAATTGTATTTATAGGTCTTTTTTGGTTTTCAATCCCCTCGCCCCTATTCTCTGATCCAACCTGTACTGTAATTACTGATAACAGTGGCGAACTGCTCAATGCATCGATCGCAAAGGATGGACAATATCGATTTCCTGCATCGGATTCGATACCTTCCAAATTCGCAAAGTGTATCGTTACATTCGAGGATAAGCATTTCTACAAGCATCCTGGAGTTAATCCATTCTCGATTTGCAGGGCAATTTATCAAAATATTAAAGAAGGGAGAGTTGTAAGCGGTGGGAGTACAATAACCATGCAGGTTATAAAACTATCACGCAAAGGACAATCGCGTTCGATCAAAGAGAAAATCATAGAAATAATCCTTGCAATACGGCTTGAGCTAACATCATCAAAAAAAGAAATTCTTACGCTTTACGCATCACATGCCCCCTACGGTGGAAATGTGGTAGGTATTGATGCTGCTGCTTGGCGGTACTATGGTCGTGGGGCAAACGAGCTCAGCTGGGCCGAAACAGCATCAATTGGGATTCTACCCAATGCTCCATCAATCATATTTCCGGGAAAAAATCAAGATACGTTCTTCAAAAAACGGAACCGTTTGCTGGCAAAACTACTTGAAAATGGGAATATCGATTCGCTAACCTATCAGCTATCCATTCAGGAGCCACTGCCCGGTGAGCCAAAATCGCTCCCTCAGCTTGCACAACATTTATTAACCCGAGCCATAATCGAAGGGTATTCAGGAAAATCGATTAAAACCACAATCAACGCAAATCTCCAAAAACGGGTTAGCGATATTGTTGAATACCATAAACCAAGGTTGGAAGCCAACTCGATCCACAATATTGCCGTATTGGTTATAGATATTGAAACTGGGAATACGCTGGCATATGTAGGTAACACAAACCCTGAGAATGCAGAGGATGGAAAAAGCGTAGATATCATCAAATCACCCCGAAGCACAGGGAGTATCCTTAAACCATTCCTTTACGCTTCGATGCTGAATGATGGGCTAATACTGCCCAACACGCTAATTCCCGATATCCCAACCCAGATTGGTGGGTATGCTCCAAAGAACTTTTACCCCACTTATGATGGTGCTGTTCCAGCTTCCAGAGCCCTTGCACGATCGTTAAACGTACCTGCAGTTAGGATGCTTCAAAGCTATGGCGTTGCAAAATTCCATTACAATCTAAATAAACTGGGATTAACCACAATAAAACGCTCACCCGATAGCTACGGATTATCATTAATACTTGGTGGTGCAGAGGCAACCCTTTGGGACCTCGCTGGGGTTTATTCAAGCATTGCACGTTCATTAAACCACTTCCATCCGCTAAAAAGTCGTTACGACAAACTTGATATTCATCCACCAACCTATATTCAAGATACCATCAAAAAGAAACCTATTCTTGATGATCATTCTGTACTTAGCGCAGCATCAATATTTTTAACTTTTGAGGCGATGCGTGAGGTTGCACGACCTGATGAGCTCTCAGGTTGGAAATACTTCGCCTCCAGTAGATCCATTGCCTGGAAAACGGGCACAAGTTATGGCCATCGGGATGCATGGGCTATTGGGCTAAACCCAAATCAGGTGGTTGCAGTTTGGGTAGGAAATGCCAGCGGCGAGGGTCGCCCAGACCTAACAGGCGTTTCAGCAGCAGCTCCTATCATGTTTGAGGTGTTTGGTCTACTTCCCCCAAGCAACTGGTTTGAGCGTCCAATCGACGATATGGCCTATATCCCAGTTTGCAGGCTAAGCGGACAAAGGGCAACGAATATCTGTGAACAGATTGATTCTGTTTGGGTTTCACTGTCAGGACTTGAAACACCACCATGTCCGTATCATAGAATCATACACCTTGATGCATCGGGAAAGTATAGAGTAAACGACTTATGCTACGATAGGGATAAGATGAAGCACGAATCGTGGTTTGTCCTCCCTCCAGCAATGGAGTGGTTCTACAAAAGCAAAAAACCAGACTACAGGATGCTACCCCCATACAAGCAGGGTTGCAAAGCCGAAAATCTTCAAAAGCCGATGGCAATGCTTTACCCAAGGGTTCAAAATGCAAAAATCAGCATACCCAAAAACCTCGATGGATCTTCAAGCGACATAGTATTTGAGGCCGTTCATCGGATGAATGATGCTAGTATTTTCTGGCATCTGGATAACAAATATGTGGGAACCACTAAAACATTTCATAAATTGGCATTAAGACCATCCTTTGGCAACCATATACTAACATTGGTTGATGGCGATGGAGAGACATTGGTGACTCAATTTACAGTTGATAATTAACCTTATTGAGGTATAATCTCCACCTGATAAAGTTTTGGCCATAGTTTCCCAGTCACGAATAATCGCTTCCCGGTTTCATCCCAAGCAATGCCGTTTAGTACATCAACGTGATTAGTTCTATCGGAATCCTTAAGTAATCCTTTAAAATCGATTTCACCTTTTATCATCCCTGTTTCGGGGTTGATAATTATGATCATGTCGGTTTGGTAAACGTTAGCGTAAAGATCACCATTAATAAGTTCAAGCTCGTTGAGCTGATCAACAGGGCCTTTATCGTCGAAGACTTCAACATTACTTGTTTCACCAAAATTCTCAGGCTCCATAAAGTGAATTTCGTTGGAACCGTCGCTCATGATCAAATTCTTATCATTATTGGTCAAACCCCAACCTTGGGTGGTAAAACTGAATGACCGAATTTGCTTAAATGTGGTAAAATCATAAATAAATCCAACCTCGGATGTCCATGTAAGCTGATATATTTTATCATTAAATAGAGTTATCCCCTCGCCAAAATGTTTGCGATCCAGGTTTATACTTTGCAAGACCTTCCCTGTTTCAAGTTCAACCTTCCTAACGCTCGACGAGCCATTCTGCCCAGTCCCCTCATAAAGAAATCCATCTTTATAGAATAGTCCCTGAGTATAGGCATCTGGGTCGTGAGGATAAGTTTTAATAATCCTATAGAAGTATTTCTTAGGGGTAATATTTGACTTCAACTTTACTGATACAGATGCAGTTTGGTGTAATCCTTCCTTATAAGCAGTGGTCCTGATAATTGTTGTACCAAGTTTTAAACCTACAGTTTTAGCAGAGTAATTTAATCCAACAACCCTTCCAATTTTTTTATCGTTCACGAAAACGATGATTGAATCCGGGATTACTTTATCATCCTGTAACTTTAGTAGAAGATCGATATTGTCACCAAGAGTGTAAAGAGTACCATTTGATGGCTCGGACACTTTAACAAGGTAAATCGTCTTGGGGGGTGACGATTCTGTTGTTGTAATATTTTGATTATTGGTTTTGCACGAGAATGCAAAAAGCATTGAACTTACTACGATCGTGATGCTTGTTTTAACAAATAGTTTCATATAAAACTTCGTTTTTACCCTAGGGTTATTATATTATCAGATCTTAAATAATCGGCTCAACAGGCTTGGTTTCCTCATCTTCCTGATCGCCTCCTTTTCAAGTTCAATCAGATTTGATTCTGGAAACATCATTTGCCATACCTCGCTCCACTCAATAAACCCTCCCAAATTTCTATCATCAATGAATATATCTGCATCAATTTTCCTCGGGGTTGAAGCATCAAAAACTTCCTCGGGGTAGTTTTTATTAATCGCATAGAACTCTACACCATTGCTACGGCAAAAATCAACGGCTTCCTCCAACTCCTTGCCTGTTCGGAAAGTCCATAAGATCAGTAAAAAGCCCCTCTTTTCGAGTTCTTTTAGCGTTTCAAAGGCAAAGAGTTTAGTTTCACCAATAGCCGGGTAGCGGTGCTCAACGATTGTTCCATCAAAATCAACTGCAATCTTAATCATAAGGTTTTTGATAACTAGAGGACAAATATAATAATATTGATTGTAGAAGATGTTAGTATAAATTACAGATTAGCTGCATTTACCTATAAAATTGGGATTCATCTTCGGCAAATTGCGGATTGACCCCAAATACAAAATCATTAAGTTACTTGAGATTTATCCTATCAAACCCCCAGCGTAGCGAAAAAACATTAGAATACCTTGAATAACCCTGATTTCCAGCGTTTGTCATAGCGTAATCGAGGGTAATGCTACGAAACTTTAGACCAATACCTAAACTGGGTTGAAAAGTTAATTCATCCTTGGAACTGAAACCGCTATTACGTTGAATATTATTGACTCCAGCACGGATGAATAGCAAGTTCTTATAACCAACTTCTAATCCGAAATGGGGATCAATACTTGCTGGTTTGCCAGAAATAAGCGTGTTTCTTTTCCCATCAAAGGTGAAATCAAAATTTACTTCGGCCGCAAGGTTGATATTACTGTTCAACCTGAAAGAACGGGAAGCCCCAAGAATAAGCCGTGGTAAGGTTATCTCAAGATTATTATCTGGAGCCTTATTAAAGGTGCTATCATTAACCGTAATCTTGAGTTGATCGGAGTTGAACGACCACAGATTAAAAGTTGATGTAACATCCTTAATCGTAGCACCGAATAGCCATTTATGGAGATTGTAGCGTGCTGATGCATCCAAACCAAATCCCCATGCTGATGCAAATTTTCCTATATTTCGGTAAATCAGCTTAACATTTCCACCAACCCAAAGATTTGGGACTGGAGTTGTTCTGGCATAGCTGAAAAGGAAAGCATAATCGGCCACCGAAAAGGTTTTAAGACGGTCGTAGTTGATATTTCCATTCGCATCGATCAGGTCGGTCGTATTTGGGATATCATCTACCCCGAAACGAATTAATGAGAATGCCATAGCTGACGTTGAATCGGGCTTGTAACCTAAAGCAATATGATTATAAGTAGCCATACCTGAAAAATAGCTGGCATGCAGCGCTTCAACTTGATATCTGTTAGCTAAACCCACTAACCCTGATGGATTCCAGTATGCTGCACCAACATCAACACACGATGCAGCTCCAATACTGCCCATCCCCATCCATTTTGCGCCAACACCAATATTTAAAAAGTCGTTGCTGTACTTGGCTGTTTGTGAAAAAGCAGAAGTACAAAAAGATAAAAGCAACCAAGCAAGGGCAATCCTTCGCATATACAACATCGTTTTCAGGTGGCAAACATACAAAATTCGGATTCTATAACCAACCTCAACTTTTCATATCGATTTTAAACATAAATCCTCTCAGATACTTTTTATATTATCTTTGGTAAACTTATTTTTGTGATAAATATTGTAAACCACATCCCAAATGATATCAAACAATAGAATCATTAAGCATTTACCTAATGCGATTACGCTGCTAAACCTGGTTGCAGGTTGTCTATCAATTGTTTCCGCATTTGAGGGAAACCTTCAAATAGCGGGTGTATTTATACTTATCGCTGCTGTGCTCGATTTTTTCGATGGCTTTACTGCACGCCTCCTTGGCGCATACAGCCCGCTGGGCAAGGAACTCGATTCTCTTTCAGATGTTGTGAGTTTTGGTGTTGCTCCCTCGATAATACTTTTTCATCTTCTAAAGAATTCGCTTGGAATTAATGGCTCTGAAGGGCTTCTTTCAGGGCATTTACTTCTTGCAATACCTTTTGTTGTTGCAGCATTCTCATCGTTAAGGTTGGGGATTTTTAACCTCGATGCGCGTCAAACCAGCTCATTTATTGGTTTACCAACCCCTGCAAATGCATTATTTACAGTGGGCTTAATATTTGGTTTACACAGTGGATGGAGTAGTATTTTTGAATTCTTTACATCATCACCTACACGAATAATCTTGATGATAGTAATCCAATCGGCGCTTCTTGTTTGTGAACTTCCCATGTTTTCGCTAAAACTTAAAACCTTTAAATTTTCTGTAGTCTACAAACAGATATCTCTAATCGTTGGTAGTCTTGTGCTTATTGCTATTTTTCAAACGGCTGCGCTTGCATTAGTAATTCTTTGGTACATCTTCCTATCAACGTTTTTCTGGATACTTAAAGGAGGAGATAAAGAAGTTATCGGGAGTTAAATGAAGTAGATTATTTAGTTTAACGAGCAACAAACAACGAACAACTTTTTTTATCTTAAAATTGGATTAATTTTGCCACAAGAATAAAACACAATAAGATGAAATTTTTAGCCGAAATAAACGTGATGCCTCTAAAGGCTCTACTTGACCCACAGGGGAAAGCAGTTGGTATGACTATGCATAATACCGGATTCACCACCGTATCGAACGTACGAGTAGGAAAGCATATTACGCTTGAGATTGAAGCGGCAACAAAGGATTTAGCACTTGAAAAAGTAAATGAAGCGTGTGCTAAAATTCTTTCAAATCCTGTAATGGAGGGTTTTGAGTATACTGTAAAAGAGATAAAAGGGTAATCGGTTATTCTGCCGAAAGTTTATCTTTTCTATTCAAGATATCAGCCTGCTTCTTGATGGATTCTTTATGAACCAGCTGAAGCAGGTTTTTTATGTACTCCTCATCCAAGCCTAACTTTTTCCCAAAATCAATTCTCGATTTTAGAATATTCTCCCACCTACGCATCTGGAAGACGCTTACATCGTTGTTCTTCTTATACTCACCCATCTCCTCAACAATTCTCATTCTTTGGGCAAGCAAATCGATCATCTGCTGGTCAATTGAATCGATCTTATGTCGTAGTTGCTCAAGTTTATCAACAAATTCAGAATTCGGTGATGACGGAGCGCGAAACACCATTTCCTTGAGCATTAAATCAAGCTGATAAGGAGTTATCTGCTGTTTAGCATCACTCAGAGCAAGCAAAGGGTTGCGATGAACCTCAATCATCAATCCATCGAGGGAAAGGTTAAGAGCTTTCTGGGCAATTTCGGGAACAAGTGATGCTTGCCCTGCAATATGGCTAGGGTCACAAATAATCGGCAAATTGGGAAATTTACTTTTCAGATCGATTGCCAACTCCCATTTTGGGATATTTCGTAATCGGGTTCTCTCGTAAGGATAAAAACCGCGATGTATTGCTGCTAACTTGGTTATTCCTGCTCGATTCAATCGTTCTAGAGTACCAATCCAGAGTTCAAGGTCAGGATTAACTGGATTCTTAACCATAACAGGAATATCAATACCTTTAAGCGCTTGAGCGATCTGTTCCACCGAAAAAGGGTTGGAGGTTGTTCGAGCTCCAATCCAAAGAATATCAATACCAGCAGAAATAGCCTTTTCAACGTGCATAGGGGTTGCAACCTCAACGGTGGTAAGTAATCCTGTCTCAACTTTCACCCTCTTGAGCCATTGCAATGCCTCATCGCCTGCTCCCTCAAAGGTTCCGGGACGTGAACGGGGCTTCCAAACGCCAACCCGTAACACTTGTATCCTGCCGATATTTGCAATACCTCGTGCGGTTTCCAATACCTGCTCCTCGCACTCAGCGCTACAGGGACCAGCAATCAGCAAGGGTTGGTTTAATCCTGCAAACCATTCTTCGATTGGGACTATGTTCAACTTTTCTATCATAGTTGGGGCAAAGATACCTAAAAAAAGATTCTGGAAAATATCAATTTAAATAGATGCCTTTTTATGAAACAATTATTAATTAACAATGTTAGAATAAGAAGTTTGTTACTTAGTTTTGCAGTTATAACCATTTAAAGAATCAGAAATGTTCAATAAGATGATTGCAGCGATGCTGCCCTACTTCCCCAAGAAACTAATCTGGATCTTTTCGAAGCGTTACATCGCCGGAGAGAGTATCGATGATGCAATTCGAGCTTCAAAAGAGCTTAATGCTCAAGGTATAAAAGTAACCCTTGATATTCTGGGCGAATTCATCAAAAATCTTGATGAGGCGCAAAAAAATAAGCAGGAGTACATCGAACTGATTGAAAAAATTCAGAAAGAAAACATTGACGGCAACTACTCCGTGAAACCCACAATGTTTGGGTTGCTCCTCGATAAAGAGGTATGCTATCAGCATATTCGTGAGATTGTTGCTAAGGCTGCATCCTATGATAACTTTATTAGGGTTGATATGGAGGATTCCCCTTGCACCGACCTAGAGATAGAACTCTACAGAAAATTAAAGGCTGAATTTCCAAAAAATGTTGGTTTAGTAGTACAAGCTTACATGAAGCGTACTCTAAGAGATGTAAAAGATTTGATGGATATCCACTCTACCGAAATTCCACTTAGCTATCGTTTATGCAAGGGAATTTACGTTGAACCAGCAACTATTGCATACAAAAAATACGAAGAGATTAATGAGCATTATCTAGAGGATCTAGATTATATGCTAATGAATGGAGTATACCCAGGAATTGCTACTCACGATAAGCCTTTAATTGACGGAGCATACAAACTGATTGAAAAGTATAATACGCCAAAGAATATGTACGAATTTCAGATGCTTTACGGTGTTACCCCGGAGCTTCGGAAATCAATTGTAAGCAAAGGTCATACCATGAGGGTTTATGTACCATTCGGGAAGCAGTGGTTTGGCTACTCAACCCGCCGATTGAAAGAAAATCCTAAGATGGCAAGCCATATTATGAAGGCGCTTTTCTTTAGAGGATAGTTTTTCCCATAATATTTAAAAAACGACCTCAATAGGATATGCTATTGAGGTCATTTTATTTTAATTCCTAAATCAACCCAACAATTCTACTATAAATTGAATCGTGAAGTTCTTTAATCCTATTTATCAAAATAGGTTTTGTGATTTTCTGCTTTAGCAATTTTATTTCCAATACTGAATCAAGGAAATATCTCCGCCAATTGTAAGCAATCACAGCGCCCAATACCATACTCGCCAAATAGCACAAAGCATAGATTCCACTTCCTGAAATAGCCCAGAATAGAGAAATCTGGATGATATAGACAATCGGGAAAAGTATCATCCCAACTACAAACCTGATAGAACTAATAAATTGTGGATCCTTTATTTTTTTACTGAGAAGGTAAGCCCCTCCAATAGGAATAAGGTTATTCACATACCCGAAAATAAATAGAGGAAGTGTAATTATTAGCAGAGGAAGTTTAAACAGAAGAGCCCAAAGTTTCAAACTTGTTGTTTGAATTGAGCTAATTGTGAGTCCTGCTTCTTTTACAAAACCTGAGTAAGTCCGAACGTCTCCCATCAGCGTTTGAAACTCTGAAGGATTGCTAGCTTTTTGATTGTCAATGGATGCAATCATCAACTTATCGACCTCAAACTGCGAATTATGATGCTTGGGCAGCTTTTTCTCCTTTAGATATGCAGGTGTAAAGATATCTCTGAGCATCTCATATTCATCGTAGGTGTCTTCATCATTAATCTGAATCATCTCAGCCTTCATGCCAATCTCAAGTTCCTCGATAAGTGCATTATAGGCAAGGGCAGGGTTTTTTCGGTACAGCTCAAGGTGTTTACTGATATCAATTGGTTTACCAAAACGAATAAGCAATTTACTTCGAAGATTCACGTAGTTGCTATAGTTCAAACCAACAGGGATAATATGAATTTTCAGCTCGTTGTTGCAAGCATCCTCAGCCTGAAATGCAATACGGGCTACCCCCTTCTTGAGAGTTCTTAGCCTTCTTTGACCAAAGTGGTTGCCCTCGGGTAATATTCCAATTCCATTGTGGTTTTTTAGAACATCCAACGTTTTACGGAATATATCGTCATTGAGCTGCAAATTCTGGTAGCCATCGCGGATGCGGTAAACAGGAAGGATTTTAAATAATGTCAAAATTTTCCGAAGGGTTGGTGTTTTAAAAACATCGGCCCTGGCTAAAAAAACGGGTTGCCAGCGACGGAGGGAAAGAACTGCCAATGCATCAATCAGCGAATTCTGATGATTTATTGCAAATATTAAGCTCTTATCAAACGGAACTTCCTTAAGGCCCACAACAGTTGTTTTAAAATATATCTTAAAGCAAAAATCGTGGTAAGACTTAATGAGGTGGTAACGCAATGACCACTGCTCTATTCTCTCTCTATCAGTTGGCATAGTTTAAAAAATCAAATCAATACTT
>JAYTVX010000147.1:0-1618 GCA_043743775.1 Bacteroidales bacterium
TCCGGTATGTCCAACCATATCGCCATTTGCGAAGTTTAAGCAGATAAAGTCTTGAGTTTTCTTTTTTAGCTCATCAACAATAGCATCTTTAACCTCAAATGCGCTCATCTCAGGTTGAAGATCGTATGTTGCAACCTTGGGCGACTGAATTAGAATTCTTTTCTCATTTGGGTAAACATCTTCACGCCCGCCAGAGAAGAAGAAGGTAACGTGGGCGTACTTTTCAGTTTCAGCAATTCTTAGCTGATTAAGACCTGCTTTTGAAACCACTTCACCGATTGTATTTAAAAGGTTATCCTTTTCGTAAACCATATGAACCCCTTTAAACGATTCATCGTAACAGGTTAGGGTGACGTAGTGAAGGGGTAAGGTTTTCATACCAAACTCGGGCATATCCTTCTGGGTTAGCACAACAGTCATCTCCCTAAGGCGGTCGGTTCTATAGTTAAAGCAGATAACAACATCGCCCTCATGAATGGTTCCTACTGGATTCCCATTTTCATCGACCCGAATTACAGGCTTTATAAACTCATCGGTAATACCCTCCTTGTAGGATTCCTCAATTGCTTGAACAATACTAGTAGTTGGTTTACCTATTCCCGAACGAAGCATATCGTAAGCTATCTTGATTCGCTCCCAACGTTTGTCCCTATCCATTGCGTAGTATCTACCAACAAGGGTGGCAATAATACCATTGCTAGTTTTTAGATGATTCTCTAAATTCCTTACAAAGCCCAACCCGCTTTCAGGATCGGTATCGCGACCATCGGTGAAAGCATGGATGAATACTTTCTTGAGGTTGTATTCTTTGGTGATATCACAGAGTTTATAAAGATGTTTATCGAGGGAGTGAACCCCTCCATTGGAAACTAATCCAAGGAAGTGAACGGCAACTTCTTTTTCCTTAGCGTACTTAAAGGCCTCAACTAGCACTGGATTAGCACTAATCTTATTCTCCTTAATCTCCTTGTTTATCATCACTAAATCCTGATAAACGACTCTTCCGGCCCCTATATTAAGGTGTCCAACCTCGGAGTTACCCATTTGCCCATCGGGAAGACCAACATTTTCGCCGCTTGTAAGGAGCTGAGCGTTTGGATAGCTTGCGGTTAGCTTATTGATATATTCTGGATGAGCATTGAATATTACGTCCGATTTTTGCTTATTCCCAATTCCCCAGCCATCGAGAATCATTAGCAATACTTTTGATTTAGTTTTCATAAATAGTTGATAAAAAGTGTATTATGTAAACAAAAAGAGTCGACGAAAGTTTATTATTCTCAATAAAAAATCAGCCAAAGTTATCCTTTTTTCGGGTAGGAGATGAATTTTGAAAACCAAAAAGATTAAATAACGAGTTATTTATGGAGTTAAGTATAGGCATTTGATGAATTACAAATAATGGTTGCTCGCATAACTTAATTGGAAGCAGTGACTGGTGACAAGTGACAAAAGTTAATAGATCCGTCACTCGTCACTTTTTTTGTCACTTGTCACTTTATTTATTATAAAAATAATAAATAATTACACTGCACCCTATAAAAAACAATAAAAACAATAATAAATATGATAAATATAAAAATAACCCCCATAAAAAGTATGGTTAGATTAAAAAAAA